>NZ_RZSW01000630.1:0-3104 GCF_003997375.1 Mesorhizobium sp. M5C.F.Ca.IN.020.29.1.1
GATGGTAAGGACCAGAGGCCGGTATCTCCAACATTTCATCGCTCCTGCTTCAGCGCGCTTTCATGCCAGCGCCGCAAAATGAGATGCGAGATCAGCGACAGCACCAGGAAGATCAGAATGCCGGTGAACGAGATCAGGATCAGGGCCGCAAACAGCCGCGGGGCGTTAAGCCGGTAACCGGCCTCGATGATGCGAGAGGCAAGCCCCGACGACTGGCCGGTTGCCCCGGCGACGAACTCGGCCACCACCGCGCCGATCAGTGACAGGCCGCCGGCGATCTTCAGCCCGCCGAGAAAATACGGCATCGCTGCCGGCAGCCTGAGATAACGCAATTGCTGCCAGCGGGTCGCGCCGTTAAGCCTAAACATGTCGCGCAGATTGCGGTCGACGGAATTGAGGCCGAGCGTGGTGTTGGACAGGATCGGAAAGAAGGCGACAATCCAGGCACATAGCAGAAGCTTCGTCGTCTGGTTGTCGACGTAGATGTTGATCAATGGGAAGATCGCGACGATCGGCGTCACCTGCAGGACGATGGCAAACGGGAAGAACGACATCTCCACCCATTTCGATTGTGCGAACAGGACCGCCAACCCAACACCGCCGACGACGGCCAGAAGCAGGCTGAGGAAGGTGATCCTGAGCGTCACCAGCAGCGAGGAAAACAGCAGCCCGGCATCGTCAAAAAGCGTTTGCAGCACCACACCGGGGCGCGGCAGGATATATTTCGGGATGTCGTTCCAGACGCAGATGCGGTCCCACAGCCAGATGGCCAGAATCATGATCGCCAGCGGCAGCACCCATCGGCCGATGCGCTCGAGCCGCTCCTGGCGCACGCGACGCGCCTCCTCGGGATCGAGCCTCAGCACGTGTTCTTCAATGGCCGTCATGGTGCGGTCCGGCAGTTGAGTTGATGGCGCCGATCAGCACATCGGACGCCTGACGGCAAAGCGCGGCATAGGCGGGCGAAGTACGGAAGGCTTCATTGCGCGGATAGGGCGCATCGATGACGAGTTCTTTGAACACCCGGCCCGGTCGCGCCGCCATGACGACGACGCGGCTGGAGAGGAAAACGCTTTCGAAGACGCTGTGGGTCACGAAGACGACGGTAAAATGCTCGTCCTGCCATAGCTCCAGAAGATCGTTGTTGAGCTTGAAGCGGGTGATCTCGTCGAGCGCTGCGAACGGCTCGTCCATCAAAAGCACGCGCGGCTTGGTCACCATGGCGCGGGCGATCGAGACGCGCATCTTCATGCCGCCGGACAGCTCGCGCGGCACGGCATGCTCGAAGCCGGTCAGGTGGACCCGCGCCAGCATCTCCATCACGACAGGCGCAGCCTTGGCCCGCGACACGCCCTTCAGCCGCAGCGGCAGCCAGACATTGTCGAAGACATCGGCCCAGGGCAGCAGCGTCGGCTCCTGGAAGACGAAGCTGATATTCGAGCGGTCGACAGAGCTGCTGCCGCGCCAGTCGAGCACGCCGGAGGTCGGCGTCGCAAGACCCGCAATGAGGCGCAAGGCCGTCGACTTGCCGCAGCCGGACGGGCCAAGAAGGCTGAGAAAGTCGCCTTCCCGGATCGTCAGGTCGACATCGCTGAGCGCTGTCACGCCGTTGGAAAAGACCTTGCCGACGCCACGCAGCGCCAGCAGCATCGGACCTTTGCCCGATGCGCTTGCCGGCGCTTGCGGCACTTTCTCCTGCATCATGCCTGGGTGCTATTTCTTCAGGTCGATCCCGACGCCCTTGTTAACGAAGGCCAGCGTGTAGGACTTCTTGATGTCGACGCCGGCCGGCACGACCTTGGCCTTGACCATCTTGTCGTAGAAGCTTTCGATGCGCGCGTCAGTCATCGCACCGATGCCGAGTTTTTCCGTGTCGCCGGAATCGACGATGCCGAATTTCTTCATCTGCTCGATCGAAAACGCGATCTGCTCGTCGCTGATGTCGGGGTTATCCTTCTTGATCGCCGCGTTGGCGGCAGCGTTGTCGCCGTAGAGATAATTGTACCAACCCTTGGCCGAGCCATCGACGAAGCACTGAACCACCTCCGGCCGCTTGTCGATCGTGGCCTGCATGGTCTCGATCGTCGTCGCATAGGTATCGAAGCCGTAGTCGGCGAGCAGGAACAGATTGGGCTGGAAGCCGCCTTCCTTGGCGACGGCGAAGGGCTCCGAGGTCACGTAACCCTGCTGGATCGACTTCGGATTGGCGATGAAAGGTGCGGGGTTGAACGTATAGGGCACGCGCTTGGCCGGATCGAAGCCGAACTCCGTGATCATCCATTGGAAGAAGCTCTGTGCACCTTCGTCGCCAATAATGTACTGGTCCGCGTTCTTCAAATCCTCCCATTTGTCGAGGCCCTGACCCGGATGGCTCATGATCACCTGCGGCTCTTTCTGGAATGAGGCGGCGACCACGCGCAGCGGAATGTCCTGCTGAACGGCGTCGAAGGCCTGCAGCATGTTGCCGCCCATGTAGAAGTCGATCTTGCCGGCGAGCAACAGCGGCCGACCGCTGACCTGCGGGCCACCTTGCATGATCGTCACGTCGAGCCCGCAAGCCGCATAGGTGCCATCAGCGGCTGCCTGATAATAGCCACCGTGCTCGGCCTGGGCGAGCCAGTTGGTGCCGAAGGTGACCTTCTCGTTCGCTGCCGCACTTAGCGTGCTTGCGGCAAGCAGCACGATCGCGCCCACCGAAATCTTAAGTTTTCCGTCCATCCACACCACCCTCTGTTGGCTCCGGCGCGCCACGCACCGGGCTCGACACCATCGACTCAAGAAGCAAGACACATGCCATCACCGAGGCCGCCCGCCTGCGCAACGGTGGTGCACGAAGGCCGGACGGTCATGCTGTACCGGGGGCATCGTGCCTATTTTTTGAACGCCTGTCCACAATCGCCCTGATAGTATGCACTGCATCTTGAACGGGCCGCCAATCCGGCTTTAGGCTGACATCAGATTGGAGATTTTCATGTTCAAATTCCTGGCGCCGGAGTCGATCAAGCCGCCCTTCGCCCGCTACAGTCATGGCATCGAGGTGCCTCCCGGCAAGAGGCTGGTGCTGTGTTCGGGCCAGGTCGCCATCGCTCCGGACGATCAGATCC
>NZ_RZSW01000631.1:0-3102 GCF_003997375.1 Mesorhizobium sp. M5C.F.Ca.IN.020.29.1.1
ATGTTCGTCATCGCAGGCAACGAGCTGGACCTGTCGATCGGCACCTTCGTCGGTTTCGTCGGCTGCGTCACCGCGACTTGGCTGAAGGACGCGCCGCTGGTCGGCGTCTTGATCCTGCTCGGATCGATCGGCGTCTATGCACTGCTCGGCGCGCTGATCTATCTGCGCAATTTGCCTTCAATCGTCGTGACGCTCGGCATGAGCTTTGTCTGGCAGGGTCTGGCCATCCTCATCCTGCCGAAGCCCGGCGGCAAAGCGCCGGACTGGCTGCTGTCGCTCATGGCCTTCAAGCCGCCGCTCATCCCCTTTCCGATCATTACGGCGCTGCTGATCGCGGCGGTCGTCCATTTCGGGCTGATGCGCACCTCCTATGGCGTGATCCTGCGCGGATCGGGCGGCAATGCCGCCGCACTCGAACGCGCCGGCTGGTCGCTGCTCAAGACCAAGGTCGTGCTGTTCGCACTCGCCGGCCTGTTCGGCGTGCTGTCCGGCATGGCCCTAATCGGCATCACCACCTCGGCCGACGCCAATATCGGCAATGGCTACACGCTGCTTGCGATCGCCGGCGTCATCCTCGGCGGCGGCGAATTCGTCGGCGGCCGGGTATCGCCGATCGGCGCGGTCATCGGGGCGCTGACGCTGGCGCTCGCCGCGTCGCCGTTGCTCACCTTCATGCACATCCCGCCCGACTGGCAGGTTGCCGCCAATGGCGCCATCCTCATCATCGTGCTGGCGGCCCGGGTGCTGATCAGCCGTAGGGAGAGATGAGCGATGGCATCGTTGCGATTGCTGCTCGCCAAACCCTGGATCTGGTCCTTCATCGGCGCGCTGCTGGTGTGGCTGGCGACGATCACCTTCACCGGTGGATATGGCGGCGGCGGCATGATCACGGCGGCACTTTCTCTGGCCGTCTTCACCGTCGTTGTCGGTGTCGGGCAGATGTTCGTCATCACGCTCGGACCAGGCAATGTCGACCTGTCGCTGCCGGCCAATATCGGCCTCGCCAGCGCCGTCGCCATGAAGGTGATGGACGGGAATGATGCGATGATCGCTGTCGGGCTGCTGGCGGCGGTGGCCTGCGGCATGGCCGTCGGCGCCGCCAATTATCTCTTGATCTGGGCGCTGCGCATCCCGCCGATCATCGCCACTCTGTCGGCCAGCTTCATCATCCAGTCGATCGACATCAGCTATGGCCGCGGCTTGCAGATCAAGCCACCGCCAGGCTTCGCCGATTTCACCAACCGGCAGATTCTGGGCATTCCGGTGCTGGCGATCCTCACCGTGCTGTTCACCATCGGCGCTGCGATCGCGCTGCAGCGCATGATCTATGGCCGTTCGGTGCTGGCGATCGGCCAGAACATCCGCGCCGCGTGGCTGGCCGGCGTCAATGTCGGCCGCATCCGCTTCCTTACCTACACGCTGTCGGGCGCGCTCGGCGGCCTCGACGGGGCGCTGCTTGCCGGTTATTTCCGCGGCGCCAATGTCGATATCGGCAACGAGTACCTGCTGGCCTCGATTGCCGTCGTCGTCATCGGCGGCACGTCGGTGGCCGGCGGCAAGGCCAACGTGCCGGGTGTCTGGGGCGCGGCCCTATTCCTAGTGCTGCTCCTGACGATGCTCAACACTTTCGGCGTCAGCGCCGGCGTCCGGCTGCTGCTGACGGGGGTGATCATCGTCGGCGTCATCACCGCCGCGGGCGGCCAGAAGGCGCTGCGCTGAAGTAGCGTCAGTCCCTGTCGGCCGGTCCTGACGAGAGCCTGCTGCAAAACATCCCGGTTCCCATCCGGGCATCGGCCCTATAAATCGGTCGGCGCGGTTCGGCCGTCATCATTGCGAGAGATTTGCGTGTCCAATTTCGTGAGCGTTACAAGGGACGGCGGCGTCGCCGTCGTGACCATCGACAATCCGCCGGTCAACGCGCTGAGCTTCCATGTTCGCGAGCCGCTGATGCAGGCGCTTGTTTCCTTGCGCGACGAGCCCGATGTCGCGGCCATCGTCATCGCCTGTGCCGGGCGGACCTTCGTCGCCGGCGCCGACATCACCGAGTTCGGCAAGCCGGTGCAGCAGCCGGATCTGCGCGCCATCATTGCCATGCTGGAAACCATTGCCAAGCCGACGGTTGCCGCCATTCACGGCACCGCACTCGGCGGCGGCCTGGAACTGACGCTCGGCTGCCATTTTCGCATTGCCGACAGCCAGGCCACGCTCGGCTTGCCGGAGGTCAAGCTCGGCCTGCTGCCTGGCGGAGGCGGCACGGTTCGGCTGCCATGCCTCGTCGGGCCGCTCAAGGCGCTCAGCATGATCGTTTCGGGAACGCCGATCGGTGCGGCCGAGGCGCTTGCCGCCGGTCTGATCGACGCTGTCTTCGTCGGCGCCCCGACCGCGCAGGCGGTTCGTTTCGCCAGCGAAATGGCTGGCAAGGGTGGACCGTTCACGCCGGTGCGCGACCGTGATGGCCGTCTCGACAAGGCTGACTTGGCTGCATTCGACAAGGCGGTGGCGGAACTCGCCAAAAAGGCGCGCGGCCTCGAAGCGCCGATCGCCTGCGCGCAGTCGGTCCGCAACGCCATGACGCTGCCGTTCGAAGAAGCGCTGGTGGCGGAACGCGAACTGTTCGCCAAGCTCGTTGCAGGCGACCAGTCGCGCGCGCAGCGTCATCTGTTCTTCGCCGAGCGGGAGGCGGCGAAGGTTGCCGGCAAGGATATTGTCAGGCGCAAGATCGCGCGGGTCGGCGTCATCGGCGCCGGCACCATGGGCGGCGGCATTGCCATGGCGTTCGCCAATGGCGGTTTCTCCGTCACCGTGCTGGAGGCGACGCAGGAAGCGCTGCAACTCGGGCTGGCGATGATCGACAAGAACTACGCCGTGTCGGTCAGCCGCGGCTCGCTCAGCGAAGACAACAAGCGACAGCGGCTCGGCCTGTTCAAGGGTTCCACCGCCTATGACGACCTCGCCGATTGCGACCTGATCGTCGAGGCGGTGTTCGAGGAGATGGCGGTCAAGAAGGAGGTGTTCGGCAGGCTCGACGCGGTGGCCAAACCAGGCGCGATCCTGGCCACCAACACCTCCTATCTCGACGTCAACGAAATCGCCGCCTCGACC
>NZ_RZSW01000632.1:0-3089 GCF_003997375.1 Mesorhizobium sp. M5C.F.Ca.IN.020.29.1.1
CCCGCAAACAGATCGAATATTATCATGCCGATCGCTTGAACTTCGCCGTTCTTGGAACGCCGAACCGGCTGGAATACGATCAGGGTTTCTTCGTCAAGAACGGTGACGGCGCGGCTGACGTCAAGCCGATCGCACATCTCTATAAAACGCAGGTCTATGCGCTGGCGGCCTATCTCGGCGTTCCAGAGGAAATCCGCAAACGGCCGCCGACCACCGATACCTACTCGCTGGCGCAGACGCAGGAGGAGTTCTACTTCTCGCTTCCCTATGATCGGATGGATATTTGCCTTTTCGGCCTCAACAAAGGCGTGGCGGCCGAAGTGGTCGGCCAGGCGGCGGGACTAGACGCCTCACAAGTGGAACGCGTCTGGGCCGATATCACCGCCAAGCGAAAAGCCACGCGCAATCTGCACCTGCGCCCGCAACTCGTTGATGAGGTCGAGGAAGTCGGTACCTGACCTGCTTCGAATCGGGCCATGTCCTAAACCGCACTTCAGGTGAAGCGGCCGCCGATCAGCCGGCTCCACTGCTCACCCGCAAGCCCGTTCAGGAAAGCTTGCGAGTTCTTCATGGCATCCAAAAGCTCTGGATCGCGTGAATGCACCACGGTCGAGGCAACAGTTAGGAAAGCTATGCGCCGCCCAAGCATTGCTTCTAGAAGTGCGGGTTGAATCCGTCCCCGCAGGCCGCTGACGCCGCGTTCGGCGGCATGATCGATCAGGCAGTCGATCACCGAACCCGCCTGCCCGGGAAGGGCGAGGATCTGCAGCACGCGACCGATTTCATCTTTCCGTGCGTGATAGGCGAATGCGCCGACATTGGTGCCGACTGGCGATGTCACGGAAACGAAGACAAGCTCGCCCATATCCGGCTTTTGTGCCGCATCGGCCAGGATGTGATCGAGCTGGCCTTCCGCCCACTCCGGGCGCAGGACGAACTGGGCGGTCAACGGTTCGACGAGCTTGGCAAATGTGCCGCTGTCGATTTCCGACGTCCGGAGGGCGCCATGGCCTGCCCCGTCCGGCGCCACACCGGACCAGCGGCGTTCGCTGGACTTCATTCGCCTGCAATAAAATCGGTCGATGGCATGCGCAAACGGATTGAGCATTCGGGCAAGCTTCAAGCGACTGGCGGAAAGGCTGAGCACAAAGCTCGACGGCCGCATCACGCGTACCCAGTCGAGACTGTATTGCGGCAGGACCACGCCACGCAGCCGTGTCCACAACCTTGCGGAGATGTCGTTGGCCGTCTCGCTGAAAGAGATGTCCTGCGGACCATCCAGGTAAGCTTTCAACAACCGGGCTCCGGCCATCGGATCGCGCTCATGATCCTCGACCATGAGCGAGCTGCAAATGGCGGCGTGTAATTGCCGGCCGTTGAACTGCATCGGCAATGCGTGAACGCCGACAAACCCGGAGACGCGGCCGGCGTCGTTGACATGGACTAGCGACCGGAGATCGCCTCCGCAACCGGGCGCCTCCAGATAAAACCGTCTCATATATTCGATGAGCGAGGCCGACGCTTCGGTCCGCTCTTTGCGCAGCACGCGTTGAAACATGCCTGCGACTGCCGGAAGATCGGCACCTTCCAGGGCGCGAATGACGCTCAAGCCCGGCTCCCGCCACCGGAGTCCCGTCCACCGCGTGTCCGGACCATGGCGACGCCAGGCTTCCCATCGGCCATCGGGGCGACCGTCAGGTGTTCGTGGCGGTGCGATCTCGCCCAGTTGCAATCGCTCCGATGGCCGAAAGGAGAGCTGAAATGCTGCGGCAAGGTAGGCCCTTTGCTTGATTATGAAAACGAGCGTCGTTGCTGTTACCAACTTCGGGTAAACCGATGTTAAAGTATTGGTAGCGAATCGAGTTTTATCGACGCGACTCACGCCTTGTTTCCTCGGCGCCGCGGCACGTCTGGCGAGGCCTCAGCCTGCAGCTTCCGGCGCGAAGCCAAGTCGCTTGGCTACGATCCTTGCCCGCGCCGCCGTTCTTGAGACGAACCATGGCAAGTGCTGCATGATCTGCCGCCCGGTGCAGGAAAAAACCGGTGCCGAAAACGAGGATCATGGCGGAAGGAGCCGGAAATCCTTGCCTTCGGGCAGCAGCTGCCCGCCGTCGACGATTATAGTCGTGCCGGTGATGTAGCTGGCGTCGTCGGAGGCCAGGAACAGGAAAGCATTGGCCACGTCGCGCGGGCTGCCGAGGCGGCCGAGCGGTATGGAGTCCTCCATGTTCCTTATATAGGCGGCGCCGCGATGCAGCTGGATTGCTTCGGTGAGGATATTGCCGGGCTCGACGCCGTTGACGGTGATGCCATAGCCCGAGAATTCGAGAGCGGCCGAACGGATCAGGCCGTTGATACCGGCTTTGGTCGCCGAATAGTGGCCGTGACCAGGGCTGGTGACGTGTGGGCCGGTGATGGAGGAGGTGAACAGCATGCGGCCAAAGTGCTGCGCCTTCATCGGAACGAGTGCGGCACGGGCGGCATTGAAGGTGCCGCGCAAATTGACCGCCATGACGCGGTCCCAGTCCTCCGGACTGGTGTTCTCCAGCAACTGCCAGGGATAGATGCCGGCATTCTGGACCATGATGTCGAGACGGCCGTGATGGTCGAGCGCCAGCGCAACGGCGGCCTCCGCATCGACCAGCTGCGAGATGTCGGTGCGGATGAAGACAGCGCCGAACTCGTCCGCGGCCGCTTGCCCGACCTCGACCTCGGTATCGGCCAGGACCAGCTTCGCACCCTCTTCGGCAAAGCGCTGTGCGATGCCCTTACCGATGCCGCGCGCACTGCCGACGATCAGCGCGACCTTGTCTTTGAGACGCCCGGTCATGCCAGCCTCTGGCGAATGGTTTGCTTGAAAGCGTCGAGCAGCACGGCGGCAAGCACGAGCAGGCCGTGGATCACCTGGGTGAAGTTGGCCGGAAGGCCCATCAGGTTGATCGCCGTGTTGATGGCCGACAGCAAAAGCACGCCGGCATAGACGCCGGGCAGGGTGCCGACGCCGCCCTTCAGGCTGACACCGCCGATGACGACGGCGGCGAACGCGTTGAACAGCAGGCCGACGCCGAGATTGGCGGTGGCGCCCGAGG
>NZ_RZSW01000633.1:0-3051 GCF_003997375.1 Mesorhizobium sp. M5C.F.Ca.IN.020.29.1.1
CCGCTACACCCCTCCGGATCCGCCGTAGCCGCTACTGCCGCCAACGGTTTCGCCATTCGCGCCTTCCTTCGGCGCAGGAAGAACCATTCTTCGAAGGACAAAGGCAACCACGCCGACAAACACCAGCAACAGGATTCCGATGTGCATCCATCCGGTTGGAGTCATCTGAGCCTGGCACTTCTTCCGTGTCTTGGAAGTCAATTCGGTAGCACACAGCGGAAGCGATCGCCATGACCGACATCGCCACTTACAACTTCGCCTATCTCGACGAGCAGACCAAGCGGATGATCCGCCGCGCGATCCTCAAGGGCATAGCCGTTCCCGGCTATCAGGTGCCGTTTGCCTCGCGCGAAATGCCGATGCCTTATGGCTGGGGCACCGGCGGCGTCCAGGTCACGGCTTCGATCATCGGCCCGGAAGACGTGCTCAAGGTCATCGACCAGGGCGCCGACGACACCACCAACGCGGTTTCAATCCGTGCGTTCTTCAAGAAGGTCGCCAATGTCGCCGTCACCACCGAGACGGCCAAGGCGACCATCATACAGACCCGCCACCGCATTCCCGAACATCCACTGGGCGCGGGCCAGGTGCTGGTCTATCAGGTGCCAATTCCCGAACCGTTGCGCTTCCTCGAACCGCGCGAAACGGAAACGCGCAAGATGCATGCGCTGGAGGAATACGGCCTCATGCATGTGAAGCTCTACGAGGACATCGCCAGGCACGGCCGCATTGCCACTACCTATGCCTACCCGGTCAAGGTCGAGGGGCGCTATGTGATGGATCCCTCGCCAACGCCGAAATTCGACAACCCAAAGATGCACCGTTCGCCGGCTCTGCAACTTTTCGGCGCCGGCCGCGAAAAGCGCATCTATGCGCTGCCGCCCTTCACCGATGTGGTCAGCCTCGATTTCGAGGACCATCCGTTCGAGGTGCAGACCTTCGACCAGCCCTGCGCGCTGTGCGCGGCCGAGAACGTCTATCTCGACGAGGTCATCCTCGACGACCATGGCGGCCACATGTTCGTCTGCTCCGACACCGACCATTGCGAGAAACGGCGCGAAGGAGGCCATCGCGGCCGTCTTGCGCCCGAAACGATGGAGCCGGCGCAATGACCGACGAACCACTGCTGCGCGTTTCCGCGCTATCCAAATTCTACCGCTCGCGTGTCGGCTGCGAAAACGTCACATTCGACCTTTGGCCGGGCGAGGTGCTGGCGGTGGTCGGCGAATCCGGTTCCGGCAAGACGACGCTGCTCAACTGCCTCTCGACCAGATTGCTGCCGAGTTCCGGCACCGCCAGCTACCGCATGCGCGACGGTCAGTTCCGCGAACTCTACCGCATGAGCGAGGCCGAGCGCCGCTTCCTGATGCGCACCGACTGGGGCTTTGTCCACCAGAACCCCGCCGACGGGCTGCGCATGACGGTGTCCGCCGGCGCCAATGTCGGGGAGCGGCTGATGGCGGTCGGAGACCGCCACTATGGGAAAATCCGCGCCACTGCGGTCGACTGGCTGTCGCGCGTCGAGATCGACGAGGACCGCATCGACGACGAGCCGCGCGCCTTCTCCGGCGGCATGCGCCAGCGCCTGCAGATCGCCCGCAATCTCGTCACCGGGCCGCGGCTGGTGTTCATGGACGAGCCGACCGGCGGCCTCGACGTTTCCGTGCAGGCGCGTCTGCTCGACCTGTTGCGCGGCCTGGTCACCGATCTCGGCCTTGCGGCAATCGTCGTCACCCACGACCTCGCAGTGGCACGTCTGCTGTCGCAACGCATGATGGTGATGAAGGACGGCCGCGTCGTCGAAAGCGGCCTCACCGACCGCGTGCTCGACGATCCGCGCGCGCCCTACACGCAGCTCCTTGTTTCTTCCATATTGCAGGTGTGATCATGGCAACCCCGCTTGTCGTTTCCGATGTCGCCAAGAGCTTCACCATGCATCTGCGCGACGGCATCAAACTGCCTGTCGTTACCGGCGTGTCGTTCTCGATCAGATCAGGCGAGTGCGCCGTGCTCGGCGGCCCTTCCGGCGCCGGCAAGAGCTCGATCCTGAAGATGCTCTACGGCAACTATGCGGTCGACGAAGGCCAGATCATCGTCCAGCACGAGGACGGGCTCATCGATCTCGCGACGGCGAGCCCGCGCACCGTGCTTGCCGTGCGCCGACTCACGATCGGCTATGTCAGCCAGTTCCTGCGCACAGTGCCGCGCGTCTCCGCCCTCGATGTCGTCGCCGAACCGCTGGTCGAGCGCGGCGAGGACCGTGAAGTTGCGCGCGGCAAGGCGCGCGCCTTGCTGGGGCAGCTCAAACTGCCGGAAAAACTCTGGGCACTGCCGCCGGCGACCTTTTCCGGCGGCGAACAGCAGCGCGTCAACATCGCGCGCGGCTTCATCACCGAGCACCCGATCCTGCTGCTCGACGAGCCGACCGCTTCGCTCGATGCCAGGAACCGCGATGTCGTGATTACGCTGATCGCGGCCAAGAAGGCGGCCGGCGTCGCCCTGCTTGGCATCTTCCATGACCACGACGTGCGCGAGGCGGTAGCCGACCGCGTCATCGACGTGACCGCTTTTGCCGCCGGGAAAATCGCCGCATGACGCGAAAATTGTCGGAAACGCCGCTGGTCCACGAGACAGCGGAAGTCGAGAATTCGACGCTTGGCCGCTGGACCGAAATCGCCGAACGATGCCGGGTTTCGGAGAGCACGATCGGCGACTATTCCTACATGATGCAGGACTGCGGCGTCTGGTGCGCGACGATCGGCAAGTTCGCCAACATCGCCGCCAATGTGCGCATCAACGCCACCAACCACCCGACGTGGCGGCCGACGCTGCACCATTTCACCTATCGCGCCTCGGATTATTGGGACGACGCCGAGCACGAGAGCGAATTCTTCGCCCAGCGCCGTGCCAGACGCGTCACCATTGGCCACGACACCTGGCTTGGCCACGGCTCGACCGTCCTGCCCGGCGTCACCGTGGGCGACGGTGCGGCGGTCGGCGCCGGTGCGGTGGTTTCGAAGGACGTTGCGCCCTACACCATCGTCGGCGGCG
>NZ_RZSW01000634.1:0-3028 GCF_003997375.1 Mesorhizobium sp. M5C.F.Ca.IN.020.29.1.1
CGATGAGGGGTGACGGACGGCGATCCGCCTCCGAGTATGAAGGCTCAGCCGAACTGGTATCTGACGCCTGAGGCCGACGAATGAGGATTCTCCGGTCTCCCGTGTGATTGCGATCGGCGGGCCATCGTCGCTGCCATTGGTATGTGGCGGTGGTTGGCACGGTCGTGAGGGGGTAAAACTGCTCCGAACATCAGCTCGGCGATTCGCCAGAAGCGGCAAGCTCGGGAATTCGGCGACGGCTAGGCTTACCCCGATCGCTGATGAACCAGCTAGAAGAGAACCCACGAGAGAACATACGGTCGCGCCAAGAGCTTTCGCAATGACTCCGCCGTGAAGGCGCGACTCGCTTTTTTTCCAATTTCGCTACTCGCTCACCTCATGTCCAGCGAGACGCTCAAGAGCCCGCACCAGCGCCGAATGATCCTCCTTCGCACCGCCATTCGCCGCGCAGGAATTGAACAATTGCTGGGTGGTCGACGTATTCGGCAACGCTACCCCTAGCGCTTTCGCGCCTTCCAGCGCCAGGTTCAGATCCTTCTGGTGCAGTTCGATGCGGAAGCCGGGCGCGAAGGTGCGGTTCACCATCCGCTCGCCATGCACTTCGAGGATGCGCGAGGCGGCCAGGCCGCCCATCAGCGCCTGCCGCACCTTTGCCGGGTCGGCGCCTGCTTTCGAAGCAAAAACAAGGGCTTCGGCCACCGCCTCGATAGTCAGCGCCACCACTATCTGGTTGGCGACCTTGGTCGTCTGCCCAACGCCGTTTGGACCAACCAGCGTGATATTTTTTCCCATTTTTTCAAATACTTGCCGCGCCCGTTCGAACGCTTCCTCCTCGCCGCCGACCATGATGGTCAGCGACGCGGCTTTGGCGCCTACCTCCCCGCCCGATACCGGCGCATCGAGGAAGTCGCAGCCGAGCGCGTTGATTTTCTTGGCGAATTCCTTCGTTTCTATTGGCGAGATCGAGCTCATGTCGATGACCAGCTTGCCCGGGGAAAGTCCCTCCGCGACCCCCTTCTCGCCGAACAGAACCTCGGCGACCTGGGGCGTATCCGGCACCATCGTGATGACGATATCGGCAGCCCGCGCGACCTCGTCATGGCCGGAAACCGTCTTCAGCCCCTTTGCGAGGAGGTCCCCCGCCGGCTTGCTGCGATGATCGCTTGCAATCACCTCGTAGCCGGCGTCCAGCAGATGCCCCGCCATCGGCGCGCCCATAATGCCGAGGCCGATAAAGCCGATCTTTTCCATTTTTTCTTCCTTTAACTATTCACGCAGCTTCGCTTTTCAGCCATCTTCGAAGCTTCGCGAAACCATCCCAACCCCGCCTCGGTGGTGCCTTTCGGCTTGTATTCCGCGCCCACCCAGCCGGCATAGCCGATGCGGTCGAGGTACTCGTAAAGGAACGGATAGTTGATCTCGCCGGTCCCCGGCTCATGACGGCCGGGATTGTCCGCAAGCTGGATATGCGCAATGCGGCCGAGGTTCGCCTCCATGGTCCGGGCGAGATCCCCCTCCATGATTTGCATGTGGTAGATGTCGTATTGCAGGAAAATATTCCCTGACCCGACGCGGTCCATGATTGCCAGCGCCTGGCTGGAACTGTTCAGGAAAAAACCCGGAATATCGTGTGTGTTGATAGGCTCTATCAGCAGCTTTATGCCCTCGTTTTGAAGCTTCTCTGCCGCGAATTTCAGGTTTTCCACGAAGACGTCTTCGAGTGCGGATCGCTCCACGCCTTCGGGCGCTATCCCAGCCAGGCAGTTGACCTGCACGCAACCGAGCGCCTTGGCGTAGATGATCGCGGCGTCGACACCCTTGCGGAATTCGTCGATGCGGCCAGGCTGGATGGCGATGCCGCGCTCGCCCTTGCCCCAGTCGCCGGGCGGCAGGTTGAACAGCACTTGGGTAAGTCCGTTCTTCTTCAGCTGCGCGGCGACCACCTCCGGTTCGTGGTCATACGGCCCGACATATTCGACGCCCTCGAAGCCGGCGCGCTTGGCGGCATCGAAGCGGTCGAGGAAAACATCCTCTCCAAAGAGCATGGAGAGATTAGCGGAAAATCTCGGCATCTTTCTTAACTCCCTCAGTTGGCGGCACCCTCCCCTTTCGGAAAACTCGACAAAGGGGATTGCCCCTTACAGCGAAGTCTGTATTATTGTCACCATAATAATTAAACCGGAGGCTACTTTGGACCAAACAGCACGTGTTAACGCACCGAAGGGTGTGGCGAGCTTCGACAGGCCGCAGCTTGTTCGCGCCGACGAAGCGTCTCGTTTCCTTTGGGGAGATGAAAAATCCGGCCATGTCGCAGATTTAATATATGGGCGAAATGCCAAAATAAGCGCATTGATATTTAAATTGAAACCTGGTGGGTTCTTTCGATCCTCTGATACCTGGAAAGCTTTTTTTGATCAGGATCGATACTACTTCGTCATCAAAGGGCAATTAACAATTCAGGATCCAGAGTCTGGTGAAGTTGTCAGTGCTCAGGCGGGCGAGGTTATTTATTGGCGTGGTGCGAAGTGGCACTTTGGATTCAATTTCACATCGGATGAGACGGCGGTTCTTGACTGGTATGCGCCGCAGGAGCGCCCGCCCCATGTACCTGAGGTGGAGTTCGCCAAAACAAAGCCATCCGCGGTGAATGGTCATCCAGGTCGCGTCGATCTCCTTCGGCGTTGGCCAGAGGCACTTAGCTCATCATCTGAGACGGCGTACCGCACAGGCGGCGTTGTGAGGATAACACAGGCCAACGCCCTCGGCTTCATATTCGGAGACACGCATCCCACTCTTGAATCCCTTTTCGTCAGTTCCAGCGCGCTTACAGCTGGGACTGTAAGTTTAATGGCTGGGGCGCGAAGCGAAAGTCGCGTTCATCCCAGTGACAAGGTAATATTTAGTTTAGACGGCCATCTTCACGTCTATCTTCCCGAGACATATGAGTGGTTCGAGTTGAACAAGTGGGACGTTCTGTATCTTCCACCAAATACTCCACATCAATATTGGAATTACACCGATTGTATGG
>NZ_RZSW01000635.1:0-3027 GCF_003997375.1 Mesorhizobium sp. M5C.F.Ca.IN.020.29.1.1
CCATCACATAGGCGTCGGCAGCCTTCCAACCTTTGCTCGTATTGAGGTTGGCGATACGGTTGCGCTTCTTGACGACGCGCCGTATCTCCGTGTCGTATTCGAAGGTGACGCCACGCGCCACGCAGAGCTCGGCCAGACGGTCGGTGAACATCTTGCAGTCACCGGTTTCGTCGCCCGGCAGTCGCAGGCCTCCGACGAATTTTTCACGCACCCCTGCCAGCCCCGGCTCGGCTGAGATGCAGCCGTCGGGATCGAGAATCTCGTAGGGAACGCCATATGCCTTCAGCACTTCGACATCGCCGGCAGTGCCGTCGAGCTGCTGTTGAGTTCGAAAAAGCTGCAGCGTTCCCTTGGCGCGCTCGTCATAGGCGATGCCGCTCGCCTCGCGCAACGCTTTCAGCGTGTCGCGGCTGTATTCGGCCAAAGGCACCATCCGCGCCTTGTTCACCGCATAGCGCTCAGCCGTGCAGTTGCGCAGCATCCTGACCAGCCATACCCATATGCGGATCGAGAGTCGGCCGCACCACCAGCGGACCATGCTTCATCAACAGCCATTTGATCGCCTTCAGCGGGACGCCGGGACCGGCCCAGGGCGAGGCATAGCCGGGCGAAATCTCGCCGGCATTGGCAAAGCTGGTTTCCAGCGCCGGACCCTTCTGGCGGTCGATGACAGTCACTTCATGGCCGGCCTCGGCCAGATAATAAGCGGTGGTGACCCCGATAACGCCACCGCCCAGCACGAAGATCTTCATCGCATAGTTCTCCAGAACGACGTCTTGTCAGGGATTTTGGGGGTGGGGCATCGTGGCCATCTGTCTGCCGGATTTTACGCCGTCCGCCAAGTGCCCAAGCATGTCGCCCAAAAGTACGCAGCGGTTTTGGGACATCGAGATGCGTAAAAAGGCCCGCACGCTATCCATTCACATAGCGCCGGTGAAAACGGTGTCCGAGGCTGGTCAAGATTTCATAGCCGATGGTGCCGGCATGGCCGGCCGCCTGATCCACCGTTTGCGACGGTCCGATCAGTTCGACGAGGTCGCCCGCCTTCAGCCTGTCGGGCGGCAGGGCCGAAATGTCGAGAACGATCGAATCCATCGATACACGGCCCACGAACGGCAAACGCACATTTTCGACCCAGGCGGCGGAAGCCGCGCGACGATGCCAGCCATCGGCATAGCCAAGCGAGATCGTTGCGGCGACCAGCGAATCGGTCACGTGAAATATGGCCATAGCCGACGCCGGCGCCCCTAACGAGGCTGCGCGTCTGGATGACCTTTGCCTGAAGCCGCACCACCGGCAGCATCGGATTTTCCTCGGCTGGCGTCGGATTGATGCCGTAGAGCGCCGCACCGGGCCGGGCGAGGTCGTAGTGAAAGGGCTGCCCAAGAAAGATGCCGGAGGAATTGGCCAGCGAGGCCGGCACCGGTGGCAGCATCCTGCGCAGCCGCTCGAATTCCAGCCGCTGCTGCTCGTTGGCCGGATGCTCGGGTTCGTCGGCGCGAGCGAGATGGCTCATCACGAAGGTGGCGTTGATGCCGTCGAAAGCCCGCGGATCGGCAGTGACGGCCTCCACCTCGGCTGCCGCCATGCCGAGCCGCGACATGCCGCTGTCGACCTGAATTCCAGCCTTGAGCTTGCGGCCGGCCCGCTGCGCCGCCGAGCGCCAGGCGGCGAGTTGGCCGGCGCTGTTGATGACCACGCCCAGCTCCGCTTCGATGGCTTCGCTTTCAGCGCCCGGCTGAATGCCGTTCAGCACATAGATCGCCGGCCGTGCGCCGAGCGCCTGGCGCAGCAAGACACCTTCGGCCAGATGCGCCACGAAAAAAGTAGCGCAGCCCTCGGCCGCCAGCGCCGCCGCCACCTGGGCCCCGCCGAGCCCGTAGCCGTCGGCCTTGACGACACCCGCGCAGCCAACATCGCCTAAACGCGCCTTGAGCCGCCGGTAATTTTCGCGGATGGCGCCGAGATCGATGGTCAATATGGCGCCGGCCGCCGCTTCGCTGATCGGCGCGGCTTTGACGGCGACCCTTTCAGAAAGAGATTTTTTGGAAGCGCCGTTCATGCCAACCCCGTCTGCAGCGGATTGGCCATCAATAAGGCCACCGCGCTGACGCGGCAACCGTGGTCGGCGCGAGCGCGGCTTGCGCCAAGTTACGCAACCAGATGCCGGAACGCCGCAACCACATCCTCATAGACCTGACGCTTGAACGGCACGATCAGGTCGGGCAATTCCTCCATTGGCCGCCAATCCCATTTGTCGAACTCGGCGGTGTGGCCGCCCGGCGGCGGATTGATCTCGATCTCGCTCACGTCGCCGTGAAAGCGGAAGGCGAACCATTTTTGCGTCTGGCCGCGATATTTCCCCTTGAAGGCGATGCCGACCAGATGGGCCGGCAGGTCGTAATATATCCAGTTCGGCGCCTCATCCAGCAACGAGACGCTGCGTATGCCGGTTTCTTCGTAGAGTTCCCGCTGTGCCGCCTGCAGCGGCTCTTCGCCCTTGTCGATGCCGCCCTGCGGCATCTGCCAGAGCTGCGTCGTGCCGGCGAATTCGCTGTCCGGCTCGGCAATGCGATGCCCGACCCAGACCAGCCCGTCGCCGTTGAGGACCATCAGTCCGACACAGCGACGATAAGGCAGCGTCTCGGGATCGACCGGTTCTTTCTTCGTCATGCTCAACCTTTTTCCGGATCCACCGCCACTGCCGAAATCGGCACGATCTCGATGCCGCGCTTCTTGGCCTCGCTCACCCAGGCCGACACGGTGTCGACCGTCAGGTCGAAGGCCGAGCCGATGCCGACGGCAAAGCCTTTCGCCCGCGCGGTGGCTTCCAGTTCGTCCAGCTTCTTCAAAATGGCGCCGCGGTCCCGCACCGCGTCGATCGACGTGTCGCCGGCAACGAACGGCACGCCGTTTTTCAACGCCAGGTCGGGTGCCAGGCTACGCGCCGACGAACCGTCGTCGACATAGGCCAGGCCGCGCCTGCCGAGCTCTGCCATCAGCGGCCCCATCGCCGCCGCTTCGGCC
>NZ_RZSW01000636.1:0-3013 GCF_003997375.1 Mesorhizobium sp. M5C.F.Ca.IN.020.29.1.1
GAGTGTGAACAATGCACTCCAGCCGGGGCGGATCCTTGTTCGAGCGGCGGATGGGCCAAATCCGGGCGCAGCACGCGTCTTACCATAGGCGTAGGCGCCGCCGTAGATCGGGTTCTCGATCATCCAGTGGATGGTGGCATAGTTCGTAAGCGGCAAGGACATCCCACGTAGCGGCGGGTGCGAGGGTTTGGGATTCATCGGCTTTGTGTTTTGGAGCCGATGATGGAAATTTCTATAAGCACGCCTATGCCTGATGATAGAAATTGTCAGGTGATCGAGCATCTTGATGCGCGTCCACTTCGGGGCCGCCGCCAGTGGACGGAGGAGGCGAAGGCCCGGGTTGTGGCGGAAACGCTTGTGCCTGGCGCGAACGTTTCGGCGATTGCGCGCGGCGCCGGCATTGCGCCGTCGCAATTGTTCAATTGGCGGCGGAAGGCTCTTGGCAAAGACCTTCCGGCGTCGGACGGGGAGGATCCGGCGGTTCAGTTCACCCGGTTTGAGCCGGTCTATGGCTCCCCGATCGAAGTTGTTGTGGGTGACCTGATTGTGCGGGTCGGCGGTAACGTGGATCCGGATCATCTTGCGCTGGTTATCCGGGCGGCGCGCGCGGCATGATCCCTTCGGGCGTGACGGTTTATGTTGCGAGCACGCCGGTCGACTTCCGCAAGGGGCCGCTGTCGTTAATGGCGCTTGTTCGCGATGGTGGCGTGGACCCTTTCGATGGTTCCCTTTATGTCTTTCGTCCGAAAACAGCAGACCGGGTGAAGATCGTCTGGTGGGATGGATCGGGAGTTTGTCTTCATGCAAAAACTCTGGAGCAATCGCAGTTTTGTTGGCCCCGCATCGGGCCGGCACGTCTTCGGCTGAACCATGCCCAACTCCTCGCGCTCGTGGACGGCCTGGACTGGAAGCGGGTCCGGCCGGTGGGAGTGAAGCGGCCCCGCAGCATGGGCTGACGCGCCTGAGGCAAAGTGAATCATGGCTCTGAAACGGTTGGGAAAACGGCCTCACCCGTGCTGTGATAACGGCCATGGAGACGGCTGCCGCGGCACTTCCCGACGACGTTGATGCGCTGAAGGCGATGGTTCTGGCGCTGACCGAGCAGGCTGCGCTTCTGGAGAACCAGGCTGCACGAAATGAACGCCGAGCGGCCGAACGGATCGCGATCTCTGACAATCGCGCGGAAGTAGCCGAGGCACGCATCAAGGCAGCCGACGAACGTATCGCCACCTTGACGGCGATCGTGAAGATGCTGGAGCGATCTCGCTATGGCCGGCGCTCGGAGCGGCTGGGCGGCCTGAGCGACGAGCAATGCGCCTTCGTGTTCGAGGAGATCGAGAGTGGCGTG
Source organism: Mesorhizobium sp. M5C.F.Ca.IN.020.29.1.1 (assembly GCF_003997375.1). NCBI lineage: Bacteria > Pseudomonadati > Pseudomonadota > Alphaproteobacteria > Hyphomicrobiales > Phyllobacteriaceae > Mesorhizobium > Mesorhizobium sp. M5C.F.Ca.IN.020.29.1.1. The sequence continues at coordinate 1,349 of NZ_RZSW01000636.1, forward strand.
GGCGAGGCGGTTGCCGATCTGGAAGCCGTGGCTCCCGGTCGTGCGAAGCGCGCGCCACGCCCACGCAAGGGGTTTGCCGCCCATCTTGAGCGGGTGGAGCAGATCATCGAGCCCGACGCGCCTGAGGGCTGCGAAGGTCTGGACCGGGCTCCTGATCGGCGAGGACGTGTCTGAGCGTCTGGACGTGACGCCGGCGAAGTTCCGGGTGATCGTCACGCGCCGCCCGAAATACGCCTACAGGACCCTTGACGGCGTGTTCCAGTCCCCGAAAGCGCCTTCTTCAGGTCGTCAAGCAGACCGTGCTTGGCGAAAACCTCGTTCGGATCACGACCGGCAAGCAGCTGGTCCAGGAGTTCTTTCTCGATAGCCATGTGATGATTCTCTCCTTTCCATCATCATGGCCTCGCGCACAGAATTCCTCACATGGGCATCTCAGCGTCAAGTATCTAAATTCGACAGCGCTTCGTTAGCCTCCAGTGGTTTTCGGCATCCAAGGTCCAAGCCCAATTGCACGACCCGGCCGTTTCCGCACCAGATCAACCTCACATACGGTCGCCGCTCTCGGCGGCTGCACCAACATCCCGCTTGCGGTGGGCAGGGCTCAGGAAGACGAGACCATTCTGACAGACGGCTCTCGGGCCAAGGAATTCTCCGGTTCGTCCACCTGGGATCCGCCAGGACTGGTCGGGTCCTGGAAGATTGAGGGGGTTCGGTCAGGCCTGTCAGGCAACTTTCATTACAGCTCCCTCGATCACGACGCCGGCGGTCACATATTTCCAAAGCGCGACCACGAGCTTTCGGGCCAGCGCCACAATTGTCGTCTTGCGCAGCCGGCCGCCATTGCGCTCCACTCGTTCGCGGAACCAGAGGGTCAGCGCCGAGCGTGGCTGATGCCGCAGCCATAGCCAGGCAAGTTGGATCAGGGCTGTTCGCAGCCGCGGATTGCCGGATTTTGATACGCCTTGCTCACGGTCGACAGATCCACTCTGCCAGGGTGTCGGCGCCAAGCCGGCATAGGCCGCTACTTGCCGTCTGTTATCGAAGTTGCGGAACAGCCCTTCCGACCAGAGCACGTCAGCAAATTCCGGTCCGATGCCCTTGATGTCCAGCAACATCGCCGCGGAGGCAGCTGTTGCCGCGTCTCGTGCCTCAACCAGTAATGCGTTCCGCTCCGCCTCCACCGCCTTGACTTGCGCAAGAAGTAGTTCGAGGCGGTCAAGTTCGCGACCAATCTGAGCCTTGAGGTGCTCCGGAAGCAGTCGGCCGTCGCCGGTCCGCAGCGCATCGAGTCGGTCCCTCCGGTCGCGGCGCAGCGGCTCGTATCCGGAAACGCCTTGCGCGAACAACAGCCCTTTAATGCGATTGACGTGCCGAATCCGCTCGTTGGTTAGCACCTTGCGCTCGCGCGTGATGCGGCGGCGATCCTCTTCGTCGGGATTGGGCGCTTTGACCATGGAGCACACCCGTGGCTCGCCGCGCTTGTAGGCGAGCAACGTGCGGATCAAGGTCTCGCCGTCGATTCGATCAGTCTTCGCCCGCCGACACCGACGCGAGGTTGCGATCGAAGCAGGGTCGACGACGTGGCTTTCGACACCCTCGTTCTGAAGCATTCGATGGACCCAGAACCCATCCAGCCCAGCCTCCTGGATGACGATAATCGGAAAG
>NZ_RZSW01000637.1:0-3011 GCF_003997375.1 Mesorhizobium sp. M5C.F.Ca.IN.020.29.1.1
GTCGACGCTGCTCACTCAGGCTGCCGCAGCGCTGGCGTCCAAGGGCCACCGCATCGTCTATGTCTCGGGCGAAGAGGCGGTTGCCCAGATCAGGCTGCGTGCGCAGCGGCTCGGCGTCGCCGATACTCCGGTGGAGCTTGCCGCCGAAACCAATGTCGAGGACATTCTCGCCACCATCGCCGACGGCAAGCGGCCGGATTTGGTGATTCTGGATTCGATCCAGACCTTGTGGACCGACATGGCCGATTCGGCTCCCGGCACCGTCACCCAGGTGCGTGCCGCCGCCCAGGCGATGATCCGCTATGCGAAATCCACGGGTGCGGCGATCGTGCTCGTCGGTCACGTCACCAAGGAAGGCCAGATCGCCGGGCCGCGCGTCGTCGAGCATATGGTCGACGCAGTGCTCTATTTCGAGGGCGAAGGCGGCCACCACTACCGCATCCTGCGCACGGTCAAGAACCGCTTCGGACCGACCGACGAGATCGGCGTCTTCGAAATGTCTGATATGGGCCTACGCGAGGTCGCCAACCCGTCCGAACTTTTTCTCGGCGAACGCCACGCGAAAGCGCCGGGCGCCGCGGTTTTCGCCGGCATGGAAGGCACAAGGCCGGTGCTGGTCGAGATCCAGGCGCTGGTGGCGCCGTCGTCGCTGGGCACGCCGCGCCGCGCCGTCGTCGGTTGGGACGGCGCCCGGCTGTCGATGACCCTCGCCGTTCTCGAAGCTCATTGCGGCGTCCGCTTTGGCACCCATGACGTCTATCTCAACGTCGCCGGCGGCTACCGTATCTCGGAGCCGGCTGCCGATCTGGCGGTAGCGGCCGCACTGGTTTCCTCGCTCACCGGTCTTGCCCTTCCCGCCGATTGCGTCTATTTCGGCGAAATCAGCCTTTCGGGCGCCGTGAGGCCGGTTGCGCACGCGCAGCAGCGCCTGAAGGAAGCCGAAAAGCTGGGTTTTGGAAGCGCGGTTCTGCCCTTGGGCAGCGAGGAACTTGCCGGGGGGATAGGGGCCGGCGCTTTCCAGCCCACCGAGCTTGCCGATCTCGTGGCGCGCATAGCCGGCTCACGGCGCAGCCGCGCCGACGAGCAAGAGTGACGCGGCTCATGAAGTGGGGCAAAAGACATGCCGATTACGCTGCTTGACGGAATTCTCGTCGGCTTCACCTTGGTCTCGGCGATGCTCGCCATGGTTCGCGGCTTTTCGCGCGAGATCCTCTCCGTCGTCTCCTGGATAGCGGCGGCGGCTGCGGCGTTCTTCTTCTACCAACCGGTCCTGCCTTACGTTCAGCCCTATGTCGACAATGAGAAGATTGCCATGGTGGTGGCCGCCGGCATCGTCTTCATTGTCGCGCTGATTGTCGTCTCCGTCATCACCATGAAACTCGCCGACTGGATCATCGATTCCAGGGTCGGCGCGCTCGACCGCACGCTCGGTTTCCTCTATGGCGCGGCGCGCGGCATCCTGGTCGTCGCAGTGGCCCTGCTGTTCTTCAACTGGCTGGCCGGCCCCAAGGCTCCGGGCTGGGTCGCCAACGCCAAGTCGCGGCCACTGCTCGAATCGATCGGCGCCAAGCTCGAAAGCCTGCTGCCCGAGGATCCGGAGAACGCGATCCTCAACAGGCTCAATCCGAATCAGCCGGCACCCGAGACCGGAGCCGAGACGCCTCCGGCGGCCGACGCGCCGGCGGCGGACGCACCGGCAGCCGGCGACGATGCTCCGGCGCCGGACGGGAGCGCGACCGACGCGCCACCGGCCGACAATGCACCGGCCAATCCGGCGCCGGCAAACTGACGATCATGTGAAAGCCGCAAACTCTACGTTGCTCTCGGGCAGTCATCACACTATATAGCGACTTTAGCGGAGCTGAAGATGGCAGACGCAGACGACGTGCTTTCCGCCGAAGCTGACGATCATTTCCATGACGAATGCGGTGTGTTCGGTATTTTTGGCCGGCAGGACGCCGCGGCTATCGTCACGCTCGGCCTGCATGCGTTGCAGCATCGCGGCCAGGAAGCGGCCGGTATCGTTTCCTATGACGGCACCCAGTTCCATGTCGAACATCATGTCGGCCTGATCGGCGACACCTTCACCAAGCAGCGCGTTATCGACAGCCTGCAAGGCAACCGCGCGATCGGCCACACGCGCTACGCCACCACAGGCGGCGCCGGCCAGCGCAACATCCAGCCGTTTTTCGCCGAGCTGGCCGACGGCGGCTTCGCCGTCGCCCACAACGGCAATCTCACCAACGCCATGACGGTGCAGCGCGCGCTGCAGAAACAAGGCGCGATCTTCTCGTCGACCTCCGACACCGAGACGCTGCTGCATCTGGTCGCCACCAGCAGGGAACACGATCTCAACTCGCGCTTCATCGATGCGGTGCGCCAGGTCGAAGGCGCCTTCTCGCTGGTGGCGATGACTTCCAAGAAGATGATCGGTTGCCGTGATCCGCTTGGCATTCGCCCGCTGGTGCTCGGCGATCTCGACGGCGCCTGGATCCTGGCTTCCGAAACCTGCGCGCTCGACATCATCGGCGCCCGTTTCGTGCGCGACCTGAAGCCCGGCGAGATGGTCGTCGTCACCACAAAGGGCATCGAGAGCCTGTTTCCGTTCGAGCCGCAGAAGACCCGCTTCTGCATCTTCGAATATGTTTATTTCGCACGCCCGGATTCATCGGTCGAAGGCCGCAACGTCTACGAGGTGCGCAAGCGCATCGGCGCGGAGCTGGCGCTGGAAAGCCCAGTCGATGCCGACATCGTCGTGCCGGTGCCGGACAGCGGCACCCCGGCGGCGATCGGCTTTTCGCAGGCCGCGGGCATCCCGTTCGAGCTCGGCATTATCCGCAATCACTATGTTGGCCGCACCTTCATCCAGCCTGGCGATTCGATCCGCCACATGGGTGTCAAGCTCAAGCACAACGCCAACCGCCGCATGATCGAAGGCAAGCGCGTGGTTCTGGTCGACGATTCGATCGTGCGCGGCACCACCAGCCAGAAGATCGTGCAGATGGTGCGCG
>NZ_RZSW01000638.1:0-3001 GCF_003997375.1 Mesorhizobium sp. M5C.F.Ca.IN.020.29.1.1
GCCATGACGCAGTCGTGGTGATGAGCGTCGAGGAGTTCGATCGTCTCGTGCCGGAGAAACCCCGTCTGCCATTTTTGCAGTTCATGGAGAGCCTGTATCTCGACGGCCTCAACCTCGAACGCGAGCTGGATCGCGGCCGGGACGTGGAACTGTGAGGGGATGGCTGCTCGACACCAATGTCGTGGCCGCTCTGATCAATCCGCAGGGTGCGCCGTCGGTGAAGCGTTGGGCCGAGGGGCAGGACGAGACGAGTTTCCATATCAGCGTGCTGACGCTGGCCGAATACGACAAGGGCATTCACAACCTGCCCGACGATCATCCGGATCGACCGCGCTACATGGCGGCGCGCGATGCGCTGGCGGAGCGGTTCGGTCATCGCGTGCTGTCGCTTGAGGACGAGGTCGTTCGGCGCTGGGGCCGGATTTCCGGGGCAGGCAAGCGCGCCAGTGGCCATGCGCCGCCGGTGATCGACACGCTGCTCGCGTCGACGGCGATCGAGCACGATCTCTATCTGGTGACGCGGAACGTCAAGGACACCAGGCCATCAGGTGCGGTCGTGTTCGATCCATGGAATGACGATGTCGAGAAGTTTCCATTGAGCCCGCGCAGTTGACGGGCGAAATAGCGGCATAATGGAGCCGGCCCCGGTAGGGGCCCGAATCGCTGAGGTAAAGACAGGCGGGGCCGGAGCCCCGCCGCAGTCAGCGGCTCATCGGAGCGCCGCCATCTGCAGGTCGGCTGCCTTGCGATCGACGCTCTGCCCGGGGTTCTCCACCGGCCGTTCGAAGGGCTTCCAGACCTCGCCGACGACCTGTTCATAGGCATTGACCGCGCCCTCGGCGGCCATACACAGCGCGTGCGCCTGGAGCGCCATGTCGGCGGCGAACTCCCGCTTGCGCTGGGCGGCGCTGTCGAAGCCGACCGGGCCACCAACATCCTCGTCGCGATCATCGCAGGCGGCCTTGGCCGTCGCATCGCGGGCCTCGGTCACGGAGCGGCTGTAGAATTGGCCGGCGCCATGAGCGGAACCGACATACGCTCCGACGATGCGCTGCAGGTGGATCTGCATGGCGCGTTCGCCAAGTCCCTCGTCGAGCGCTGCGGCCGTGTCGACGATGAGCTTCTCGTGCAGCTCGCGGATGCCGTCGCTGTCGAGGACCGGCAGGCCGAAGCTTTCGGAGATGAGGGAGCACTGTGCGGCATCGGGGCAGGCGAGCCGGACCATCTGGATTGTGGTGCCCTTGCGGAGCGGGACGACGCGGGCGCTGGAGCGGGAACTGGCAGCTTTCTTGGTCATGTCATTTTCCTTCTTCGGTTTCCCGAAGCTCGGACCGGCCCCATGCCGGCCCTCCCTCGGGCGCGGACCGACAGAACCGGCGGTATGACGGGCGCTTCAGGGTCCGGGCGGACCGAGGCGAGCATGGAAGGTTTGCGGCCAAGCAGGGCGCTCTTCCGCCCTCGCGCAGGACGCGGGCCTGCCATGTCGAGACCGGTTCGATCCGGCCGCCCTGCGGCGCGGAACGCGGCCTTGAAGCGAACGGCCGCCGGTTCAGGACCGCCTAAAGCCCGAGGGAGGACCGGCACGGGACCTCGATTTCGACATGGGAACCGAAGGACAGGCGGTCATGACCGTCTGCCAATCGCTGGTGTCGATCCTGCCGTATCGCTGCCGCGACCACCATCACGACGATGGTCGCTCGTGTGCTTGCCGCATGCTGAATCATCGGCAACGCCACCCGTCGCTTGAACAGCGGCGTCGCTAGACCTGCTCGCTCATGTCAGCGGCCTCGCCCTGCCGGTCGAGGAATCTGGCGATCGCCTGCTCCTGCCGCGCGAGCTTGCGACAATGCGTCGATCTCCGGCTGGCGCTCTGCGGTCAGGACTGCGAGCTGGGATCGATAGCGTTCGAGGAACGCGCTGGAATCGGTTGCCTTGCCGCGTCGATAGTGCGTCCGCCGTGGCAGCGGGCCGGGGATCAGCGCGGTCATCCGGCGCGTGATCTGCCGGTCGACCATGTCCAACTGGCGCTGAGTTTGCCGGCGCGCCTCCTCCATGCGTGAGAGCTGGCGGCGCAGCTCGGGCGCGAGGGTCATGGCGACCCCCTCCCCCGCCAGCCGATAAAGCTCGACGGACCGGCATAGACGGGATGACGATCCGGATCGATGACGAAGCCGAACCGGCCGATCTCGTATTCGCCGCTGGGCACGAGGAAGCGACGTTCCTCGGTGCCGGGGCCGCGTTTGCCACCGGGCGTGGCGACGCACTCGACGAACCCTTTCTGCTGGTCCGACGGGATCGCTGAAACGACGATCCAGTCGGCGGCGTGCTCGGCCTCGAAGGCACGCTGGTCCTTCCTGCGGGACTCGCCCGGAACCAGGATGGTGCCGAAGATCGCTTCCCACGCGTCCGGCCAGGAGTCCTTGATGGTCTGCTCGGCGCAGCGGCGCTCGAAGGCGGTGAACAGATGTGGAAAGGAGATGGCCACGATCGCCCAGCATTCGTCCTCTTCGTACCAGCTGTCAGTGGCGCGGAGCAGAGGGTGGACTTCTCGGTTTCGGTCCGGGGAGAGATGGAAACCGCCGTGACCGGCAGTCGAATAGAAGGTCACACCGTCCGCGTGGATGGTTGCTCCCTGTGACGGTCCCCATGGAGTATGCGCCGGGGACCGGTCCTCGCGCCGGTCGAGCGCCAGCTTCTCGCGCTGATGTTGGGCCTGTTCTAGCACCTTCGCTCGGAAGGCTGGTTCGTCGGCAATCTCGCCGGAATGGCCGTAGAAGTCCAGCCGGATCCATTCCGCCATGGGCCGGCGGATCCGCCAACCGCGGGCGAGATAATGCCGGCCGTCGCGAGCGGGAACCATCGCGAAGGCATGCTCACCGACGAGAGCGACGAGCATGCCGTCGGCGCTCCGCCCGAAAAAGGCCCCGGAAGAATCCGGGGCTTCGGTCGAAGGGGGTGAGGTTGCGAGGATCCGGGTCATGCCGCGGTCCTCCCTTCGACG
>NZ_RZSW01000639.1:0-2992 GCF_003997375.1 Mesorhizobium sp. M5C.F.Ca.IN.020.29.1.1
GAGGCGCTGGCCAGCGGCTTCATCGCGCTGACCGGCGACCTCAAGGCCGGCATCGACACTTTCAAGACCAAGCAGAAACCAGCGTTTTCAAGATCCTAAAAAGCATGCGGAACCTGGAAATCACATGAACTTGCCCCTCACCATCGCCATGCCCGCCGAGGCATCCGCAGCACCGAAGACCTACCGGCTGCTGATCGACGGCAAGTTCGTCGATGCCCGCGACGGCCGCACACTGGAGCGCAACAGCCCCGGCCACGGCTTCACCGTTTCGCGCTATGCACAAGCCGGCGCGGCCGAAGTCGAGGCGGCGGTGACCGCCGCGCACAAGGCTTTTGAGACCGGCCCGTGGGCGCGCATGAAGGCAGCAGAGCGCGCCGCGATCCTGCTCAAGGCGGCGGACCTGATCGAGGCGCGGCTCGAGGAGATTGCCCGGCTCGACGCGCTGGAATCCGGCAAGCCGATCGCCCAGGCGCGCGGCGAGATCGGCGGCGCCGTCGACATCTGGCGCTATGCCGCAGCGCTTGCCCGCACGGTCCATGGCGAAAGCTATGCCAATCTCGGCGACGCCATGCTAGGCGTCGTGCTGCGCGAACCGATCGGCGTCGTCTCGATCATCGCGCCGTGGAATTTTCCGTTCCTCATCGTCAGCCAGAAATTGCCGTTCGCGCTCGCCGCCGGCTGCACGACGGTGGTGAAGCCGAGCGAGATGACCTCGGCCTCGACCTTCGTGCTCGGCGACATCCTGATGCAGGCCGGCTTGCCGGATGGCGTCGTCAACATCCTCGCTGGCCTGGGCGCGGATGTCGGCGCGCCGATGGTCAGCCATCCGCTGGTCGAGATGGTGTCGTTCACCGGCTCCACCCGGGTCGGCAAGATGACCATGGCGTCGGCTGCGAACTCTCTGAAGAAAGTCTCGATGGAGCTCGGCGGCAAGAACGGGCAGATCGTCTTTCCAGACGCCGACCTCGAAGCGGCGGCCGACGCGGCGGTGTTCGGCGGCTTTTTCAACGCCGGCGAATGCTGCAACGCCGGCAGCCGGCTGATCGTCCACGGGGCGATCGCCGACGACTTCCTCGGCGCAGTGAAGGCGCTCACCGCAAGGGTCACCGTCGGCGATCCGCTCGATATCAGCACCAAGGTTGGCGCGATGATCTCTTCCGAGCACCTGGCCAAGGTGACCGGCTATGTGGCGGCGGCGGCAAACGACGGCAGCAGCGTCTACAGCGGCGGCAAGCAGATCGCCTCCAGTGCCGGTCAGTATCTCGACCCGACCATCCTTCGCGGCGTCACCGAAGACATGGCCATTGCACGTGAAGAAGTGTTCGGCCCGGTGCTCTCGGTACTGACGTTTGAATCGATTGAAGAGGCGTTGCGCATCGCCAACAACACGCCCTATGGTTTATCGGCGGGTGTGTGGAGCGCCAGCATCGACACCTGCATGTCGGTGGCGCGGAATGTGCGTTCGGGAACCGTTTGGGTGAACACGTTCATGGAAGGTTATCCCGAGCTGCCTTTCGGAGGCTACAAGCAGTCCGGTCTCGGACGCGAACTCGGCAAGCGCGCCGTCGAGGACTATACCGAGGAAAAGACGATCCAGTTTCATCGCGGCCAGCGCACCGGATGGTGGGTCGGCTGAGTTGGGAAGAACCCGGCGGACAACCGCCGGTCGTGTAGCTGCAACAAGGGAGGAAGTACATGTTGCGCAAATTGCTTATCGGAACGGCTCTCGGCTCGGGTCTTGCGTTCGCGGCTCACGCTCAGGACGTCAAGGAAGTCGAGATGCTGCATTGGTGGACGTCTGGGGGCGAAGCGGCTGCTTTGAACGTGCTCAAGGAGGATCTGGCCAAGCAAGGTTTTGCCTGGAAGGACGTGCCCGTGGCCGGCGGCGGCGGCGACGCCGCCATGACCGCGCTGAAGGCGATGGTCGCGGCTGGCAACTACCCGACCGCCTCCCAGATGCTCGGCTATACCGTGCTCGATTATGCCGCGGCCGGCGTGATGGGCGACCTGACCGAGACGGCGGTAAAGGAAGGCTGGGACAAATCCGTTCCGGCCGCCCTGCAGAAATTCTCGGTCTATGACGGCAAGTGGGTCGCGGCTCCGGTCAACGTCCACTCCGTCAACTGGCTGTGGATTAACAAGGCGGTGATGGACAAGCTCGGCGGCACCGAGCCCAAGACCTTCGACGAATTCATCGCGCTGCTCGACAAGGCCAAGGCGGCGGGCGTCATCCCGCTCGCGCTCGGCGGCCAGAACTGGCAGGAAGCCACCATGTTCGATTCGGTCGTGCTGTCGACCGGCGGACCTGAGTTCTACAAGAAGGCCTTCAACGACCTCGACGAGGAGCAGCTCAAGTCCGACACGATGAAGAAGTCGTTCGACAACCTTGCCAAGCTCGTCACCTATGTCGACCCGAACTTCTCCGGCCGCGACTGGAACCTTGCCACCGCCATGGTCATCAAGGGCGATGCGCTGGTGCAAGTCATGGGCGACTGGGCCAAGGGCGAATTCAACGCCGCCAAGAAGACCCCGGGCACCGACTTCCTGTGTTACCGCTTCCCGGGCACCGACGGCAGCGTGGTCTACAACTCCGACATGTTCGGCATGTTCGACGTTCCGGAGGACCGCAAGGCCGCCCAGGTTGCGTTAGCCACCGCCACTTTGTCGAAGAGCTTCCAGTCGGCTTTCAACGTCGTCAAGGGCTCCGTCCCGGCCCGCACCGACGTGCCCGACACCGACTTCGACGCTTGCGGCAAGAAGGGCATGGCCGACCTGAAGGCCGCCAACGAAGGCGGCACGCTGTTCGGTTCGCTGGCGCAAGGCTATGGCGCGCCGCCGGCCGTCGCCAATGCCTATAAGGACGTCGTCTCGAAATTCGTCCACGGCCAGATCAAGACCTCGGACGAGGCCGTGACCCAGCTGGTTAACGCAATCGAAGACGCCAAATAAGAACCGGCATGAAAGGACCTTCCCCGCTCCGGTGGGGAGGTTC
>NZ_RZSW01000063.1:0-18122 GCF_003997375.1 Mesorhizobium sp. M5C.F.Ca.IN.020.29.1.1
GGACAGCATGGCGCCGGTCGAACGGTCGACATTTCGGATCGGCAGCTCGATGCTGACCGGCTGCCTGGCTTCCAGCGCCGGCTTGGCCAACTCGATCAGCTTGCGGTCGAGCACGTCGTCGATCGGATGCTTCTGCCGCTCAGTCCAGTGCACCGCCTCATGCGGGGCATCCGGCTTGAAGAACATCTTGCCGAAATCGAGCCCGCGCGCCTTCCAGTGCTGGATCAGCGCCCGCTTTTCCAAGAGATCGGTGTCGCCGATGATCTGGTCGAGATGGGTGTAACCCATCTCGGCGAGCAACGCCCGGACCTCTTCAGCCACATAGAAGAAGAAGTTGATGACATGTTCCGGCGTACCCTTGAAGCGCTTGCGCAAGACCGGATCCTGCGTCGCGACGCCGACCGGGCAGGTGTTGAGATGGCACTTGCGCATCATGATGCAGCCGGCCGCGATCAGCGGCGCGGTCGAGAAGCCGAATTCGTCGGCGCCAAGCAGCGCGCCAATGACGACGTCGCGGCCGGTGCGCAGGCCGCCATCGACCTGCAGCGCGACGCGCGACCTGAGGCCGTTGAGCACCAGCGTCTGATGCGTCTCGGCAAGGCCCAATTCCCACGGGCTGCCGGCGTGCTTGAGCGAGGTCAGCGGCGATGCGCCGGTGCCGCCATCGTAGCCGGAAATGGTGATGTGATCGGCGCGCGCCTTAGCGACGCCGGCCGCAACCGTGCCGACACCGACTTCGGACACCAGCTTGACCGAGACATCAGCCGCCGGATTGACGTTCTTGAGATCGTAGATCAGCTGCGCCAGATCCTCGATCGAGTAGATGTCGTGATGCGGCGGCGGCGAGATCAGGCCGACGCCGGGCGTCGAATGCCTGACCTTGGCAATGGTGGCATCGACCTTGTGACCGGGCAGCTGACCGCCCTCGCCGGGCTTCGCGCCTTGCGCGACTTTGATCTGCATCACATCGGAATTCACCAGATATTCCGCCGTCACGCCGAACCGGCCGGAGGCAACCTGCTTGATCGCCGAACGCTCGGGGTTCTTGCCGCCGCCCGGCAGCGGCAGGTAGCGGTCGGCCTCTTCGCCGCCCTCGCCGGTGTTCGACTTGCCGCCGATGGTGTTCATGGCGCGCGCCAGCGTGGTGTGCGCTTCCCTGGAGATCGAGCCGAAGGACATCGCTCCGGTCGAGAACCGCTTGACAATATCGGCCGCCGACATGACCTCGTCGAGCGCGACCTTCTTGCGCCCGGTTTCTTCGGCGAACCTGATCTTGAACAGGCCGCGAATGCTCTGCGCTCGCGCCGTCTCGCTGTCGATTTGAGCGGAATAGTCCCTGAACGTCTCCCACGACCCCTGGCGCACAGCGTGCTGCAGGGTGGCCACCGCATCGGGCGACCAGATATGTGCTTCACCGCGCATGCGGAACATGTATTCGCCGCCGACCTCGAGGCTGTTGCGCAGCACCGGGTCGTTGCCGAAGCCGTCAGCGTGGCGGCTGACCGTCTCGGCCGCGATCTCTTCCAGCCCGACGCCTTCGATCAGCGTCGCGGTGCCGGTGAAATACTTCTGCACGAAATCGGTCTTCAGCCCGATGGCGTCGAAGATCTGCGCGCCGCAATAGGACTGGTAGGTGGAGATGCCCATCTTCGACATCACCTTGAGAATGCCCTTGCCGATCGACTTGATGTAGCGGGACACAACCTCATAGGCGTCGACCTCGGCCGGCAGCTCGCCGCGCTTATGCATGTCGAGCAGCGTGTCGAAGGCGAGATAGGGATTGATCGCCTCGGCGCCATAGCCGGCAAGGCAGCAGAAATGATGCACCTCGCGTGGTTCGCCGGACTCGACAACGAGCCCCACCGAGGTGCGCAAGCCCTTGCGGATCAGATGATGGTGGACCGCCGCCGTCGCCAGCAATGCCGGGATGGCGATGCGGTCCGGCCCGAGCTGACGGTCGGACAGGATGATGATGTTGTAGCCGCCGGCGACCGCCGCCTCGGCGCGCTCGCACAGCCGGTCGATGGCGCCCTGCATGCCGGCTGCGCCTTCGTTCGAAGCATAGGTGATGTCGATCGTCTTGGTGTCGAAACGGTCCTCGGTATGACCGATGGAGCGGATCTTTTCGAGATCGCCGTTGGTCAAGATCGGCTGGCGCACTTCGAGCCGCTTGCGACGCGAATTGCCGACGAGGTCGAAGATGTTCGGCCTCGGCCCGATGAAGGACACTAGGCTCATCACCAGTTCCTCGCGGATCGGGTCGATCGGCGGGTTGGTGACCTGGGCGAAGTTCTGCTTGAAATATGTGTAGAGCAGCTTCGATCTGTCCGACATCGCCGAAATCGGCGTGTCGGTGCCCATCGAGCCGACCGCTTCCTGGCCGGTGGTCGCCATCGGCGACATCAACAGCTTGGTGTCTTCCTGGGTGTAGCCGAACGCCTGCTGGCGATCGAGCAGGCTGACGTCCCTGCGCAATGCGCGTGGCTCGACCGGCTTCAGGTCTTCCAGAATAAGTTGGGTGTTGGCGAGCCAGTTCTTGTAGGGATGCCTGGTCGCGATCTCCGACTTGATCTCCTCGTCGGAAACGATGCGGCCCTTTTCCAGGTCGATCAACAGCATCCGGCCGGGCTGCAGCCGCCACTTCTTGACGATCCTCTCCTCCGGCACCGGCAGCACGCCGGCTTCCGAGGCCATGATGACGCGATCGTCGTCGGTGACGATGTAGCGCGCCGGGCGCAGCCCATTGCGGTCGAGCGTGGCGCCGATCTGGCGGCCATCGGTGAAGGCCACCGCCGCCGGCCCATCCCACGGCTCCATCAGGGCCGCGTGATATTCGTAAAAGGCCTTGCGATCTTGATCCATCAACTTGTTGCCGGCCCAGGCTTCCGGGATCAGCATCATCATCGCGTGAGCGAGCGAGTAGCCGCCCTGCGTCAGGAATTCGAGCGCATTGTCGAAACATGCGGTGTCCGACTGCCCCTCATAGGAGATCGGCCACAGCTTGGAGATGTCGTTGCCGAACAGTTCGGAATCGACCGAAGCCTGACGCGCCGCCATCCAGTTGACGTTGCCGCGCAGCGTGTTGATCTCGCCATTGTGGGCGACCATCCGATAGGGATGGGCTAGCTTCCACGACGGGAAGGTGTTGGTCGAGAAACGCTGGTGGACCAGGATCAGCGCCGTCTCGAAACGCGGATCGGTCAGATCCTTGTAATAGGCGCCGACCTGATAAGCCAGGAACATGCCCTTGTAAACGATGGTCCGCGATGACATCGACACGACGTAGAAGCCATTGTCGACGCCCTTGGTCTCCTCGTGGATACGACCGGAAATGACCTTGCGCAGGATGTAGAGCCGCCGCTCGTAATCGTCGTCGCTCTCGATCTCGGCGCCACGGCCCAGGAACACCTGCCGCTGGACCGGTTCGGAAGCCGCGATATCAGGCGCCTTGGACAGCGATGAATTGTCGACCGGCACATCGCGAAAGCCGAGCAGCGGCTGGCCCTCGAGCTGCGCCACCTCGGCGATGATGCCTTCGATATGCGCCTGAAGCTCCGGATCGCGCGGCATGAACACATGGCCGACGGCATAGTGGCCGAGCTTGGGCAATTCGACGCCCTGGCTAGCCATTTCCTCGCGGAAGAAGCGGTCGGGAAGCTGCACCAGCACGCCGGCGCCGTCGCCCATCAGCGGATCAGCGCCGACGGCGCCGCGATGCGTCAGGTTTTCGAGCACCGCAAGGCCGTCCTTGACGATCTGATGCGACTTCACGCCCTTCATGTTGACGATGAAGCCGACGCCGCAGGCATCGTGCTCGTTGCGCGGATCGTACAGGCCGTGCGCGGCGAAGCCGGTGTCGGTTCGCTCAATTTTGGTTCGGGACCGATTTTTGACGGCTGGCGCTTTCGTCTGCGCGGCCGGGCCGTTCGTCGCAGATGGCGTCACTTCCGTCATCGTCCTGTCCTCCATCCCCAGCCCTTAGGGCGCTGGTTTCCGTTGGGAAGCGCATGAGCTTCCCTCATCCTTACGGCACGTCTTGCGAAATCCTTGCCGAACCAGGCGGCCTGGTTCGCATCCGGTAATCGTACAGGCCAGAGCCGGCCGTCTATCTGTCGCTCGCGGCAGCGGCCGGAGAGGCCTAATGATACGCCAATCCAGCCTGTTTTCTGCGACAAAATAAGACAGCACTACTGTCCTAAATTTTTATGACAGAAATCACGTACGGGCACAAGACCGATTCACAACAATCTTGGGCTGTCCGCGACAGAAAATTACGCGCGGCCACGCCAAAACGCAACCTTCGCCCGTATGCCCTGTTTTCCGCTCTCGCTGGCGTTACCGCGTATCCGGTGCTTGGCACTTGCGAGCGGCATGCGAAAGCGGCCAAGGTTGCATCGATTTTTCTAGCACAGGCAAACGTATGAATTTCGCTTCCGACAATTGGGCAGGCACCCATCCCAACATCGCCGCGGGCCTGTCCGCCCACGCCGGCGGCTTCTCCACCGCCTATGGCGACGGCGCCCTCGACCAGGCTGTCTACCAGAGCTTCAACGAAATTTTCGAGCGCGAGGTCGCTGTGTTTTTCGTGGCGACCGGCACCGCCGCCAATTCGCTGTCGCTGACCGCCTATAACAAATCAGGCGGCATTTCCTTCTGCCATCGAGAGTCGCATGTCATTGAGGATGAATGCGGCGCGCCGGAATACTTTACCGGCGGCTCACGGCTCTATCCCGTCGACGGTGCGCTGGGCAAGATCGATCCGGACAACCTGGACAGGGCGGTGGGCAGATTCGCGCCTGAAATCGTCCATTCCGGGCGCCCGATGGCGGTGTCGATCACCCAGTCGACCGAAGTCGGCACCATCTACACACTGAACGAAATTGCCCGGATTTCGGCGATGGCCAAGCATCACAAACTGCCGCTGCACATGGATGGCGCCCGCTTCGCCAATGCGCTAGTCGCGCTAGAGACGACGCCGGCCGAGATGACCTGGAAGCACGGCGTCGACATCCTCTCTTTCGGCGGTACCAAGAACGGCTGCTGGTGCGCCGAGGCTATCGTGCTATTCGATCTCGACCGCGCCAGGGAACTGGCCTTCCTGCGCAAGCGCGCGGCGCAATTGTTCTCAAAATCGCGCTTCGTCGCCGCGCAGTTCGAAGCCTATTTCAAGGACGACCTGTGGCTTGACACGGCCCGGCACGCCAACGTTACGGCAGCACGCCTTGCTGCACTGATCGAGGATTCCCCGTCGGCTCGCCTGGCCTGGCTGCCGCAAGCGAACGAAGTGTTCGCGGTGATGAAAAAGGCCGAGGCTGAACGGGTGCAATTGGCCGGTGCCGCCTTCTACGACTGGCACAAGCCGCATGGCTTCGACGGCCATATCGGCGAGGACGAGGCGCTCTACCGTTTCGTCACCAGCTTTGCGACCACGGCCGAAGAGGTCGACCGCTTTGGCCAGCTAGTTGCTGGATAGCGGCACCTTATCCACCAAAAAAGGGCGGCGCCAGGCGCCGCCCTTCGTCCCTGAGGCGTCTTGTGACGCGGCTTACGCGGCGGTGTTAGCCTCGATCTGCTTGGCCTTCGCCGAAGACGCGGTGATTGCGATCTTGCGGGGCTTCAGCTCCTCGGGAATATTGCGCTTGAGGTCGACGAAGAGCAGGCCATTCCTCAGCGAGGCGCCGACGACGTCAACGTGGTCGGCAAGCTGGAAGCGGCGCTCAAAGGCCCTGCCGGCGATACCGCGATAGAGCAGTTCGGAGCCTTCGCCATTGCCCTCTTCCTTGCGCTCACCCGTGACAGTCAGGACGTTGCGGTGAGCCTCGATCGAGAGCTCGTCGTCCGAGAAGCCGGCGACCGCCATCGAGATGCGATAGGAATCCTCGCCAGTGCGCTCGATGTTGTAGGGCGGATAGGTCTGCGCACTTTCAGGCTGCGCAAGCGAATCGAGCATGGTGAACAGCCGGTCGAAACCGACGGTCGAACGATAGAGCGGGGAAAAATCAACGTGACGCATAGTGTGTTCTCCTGTTGAGCAACAAGGTTTGCGTATGGCCGGTGCGAAACCCGTGACGGCGTTCCGGATAGGCCAGCGGCCCCGACATTGGCGGCCGCAACAGACATTTGGGGAACACGTGAAAGCATTTCAAGATTTCTCGATGAACGGCAGATGAACCGCGGCTTCGGCGGGCGTTCAGCTAAGTCGCGCTAGACTGGTTCCAGGATCAAGGAACAGGCGGCGGTTACGGCGTCGCGCGTCCTCTCGGACACGCAAACGACGCTGTAACACTTTGATTGCGCATGGTTCACAGCGAAAATCGGGTGCGATTTTCGGGGTTATGCGCGAGATACCGCAACGAGGCCGACCGGGTGTAACGTCCCTTCCTCCCGGATCGACGGGGGCCGGAAGCATGCCGCAAGCTGCTTTCGGCCTCACTTGCTGGCTGCCTCGTTCAGCCTCTCCAACGCGTCCGGAATTCCTTTGCTTTTGCTGCATGGACGTCTATGCCTACCAAAGCTTGCGCCATGCAGGCAGCGACACACAAACGCAGCGCCGAATGACGGACCTTCTTAACGAAATTCCCCTCTTCCGCGAAGTTCCGGGCAATCCGCTACCGGAAAATGCGGCCGGTGGTTTCTTCACCACGCGCGACGGCAAGAAGATCCGTTATGGCCTCTTTCCCGCCGTTGCCCGCCCGATGAAGGGCACCGTGGTCGTGCTGACCGGCCGCAACGAGTGCATCGAAAAGTATTTCGAGACCATCCGCAACCTCGCCGATCGCGGCTTTAGCGTTGCCACCCTCGACTGGCGCGGCCAGGGCGGTTCCGATCGGCTGATCAGCGACCGTGAGCGCGGCTATGTCCGGAGCTTCGTCGACTACACCGGCGACCTGGAACAGTTCTTCGAGGAGATCGTGCTGCCCGACTGCCGGGGCCCATATTACATATTGGCCCATTCGGCTGGGGCGGTGATTACGCTGCTTGCTGCGCCGTCGATGGTGAACCGCGTACGGCGCATGGTGCTGATCGCGCCATTCCTGGCCGTGCCCGACCTGCCGGTCTCGACAACCACCGTTCGCCGCCTCTGCTCGCTGTTCTGTCTTCTGGGCCTTGGCAAGCTTTATGCCGCCTGGGGTCCGCGGCCCAGAAGAACCATTCCGTTTGCTGCCAACATGGTGACATCGGATCCGGAGCGGTATCGGCGCAACACGCTGATCTACGAAACCTACCCGCAACTGGCACTCGGCGGCCCGACGATACGCTGGCTGAAAGCGGCGGCGGAGGCGTCCGAGGCCATCAGCGACCCCGACTTCATGGCCAGGATCCAGGTACCCTTGCTGGTGATCGCCGCCGGCGCCGACCAGGTCGTCTCGACCAAGGCGGTGGAAACCTACACCAGGCGTCTGCGCCTCGGTTCGCTGCTGGTGATCGATGGTGCACGCCATGAAATATTGCAGGAAGCCGACTTCTATCGCGAGCAGTTCTTTGCCGCCTTCAATGCCTTCATCCCGGGAAGCGACGACACGAGCTGATTGAGTACCGCACTCCCTCCGGACGCGCAAAGAGCGCTTCAACTCATTGAAATCCATGCCTCAGCTTGAAAAAATGCCTTCCAAGTCGATCGGCCGCCTACACTTGCCGGGCGAAATCCATGATCCAATTGGTCTCCCAGGTCTTGCCGACATCCGGTGAAAAAGCCTGCTCCCAGCGCGCCGATTTTTCAGTGATCCGCGACCACAGGAAGCGAACGTAAATATTGCGTCCGTCGAAGACGTCTTTGCACAGGAACGTGCCGACGCCTGCTTCGAAGGTGCCGCGCATCGGAATATCGATGGTCGCCCGGTTGCGGCCGTCGATCCACCAGATCGACCATTGGCTCGTCGCCGGATCGAACGTCCGCAACGTGGCGGCGCGATAGGCCTCGACGGGCAATTCAATCACAGTGTCATCGACATTGCCGAGGCCGCCAAGGATCGGGCGCACTTCGCATGTCCCGCCAAACACGTCCCAGTTCGTGTCGTCTTGCAGGCGCTTCTGCAACCTGCGATGGCTGACGTTCCAGCGGCCAAAGAAGAAATCGAAATCGGGCCGCCCGTCTGCCGGAGCGTTTTCTGCCGACCCATCTTCGGAATGGTTGGTTGTTGGCTGCGTCGGCATGTGAATCCCTCCGGGACATCACTTCCATAGCAGAGAGCTGCTGACATCCTCCTGTCAGGAGGGTCGGGGAATCACCGCCCGAACGCTTTCCACGCTCAGCCACGCAGCGCCGCCATCGCGGCGGCATGAAGCTCCGGCGTTGCCGCAGCCAGGATGTCGCCACCCCTTTCCGCCGGTCCGCCTTCGAAGGTGGTGACGACGCCACCGGCGTTCTCGATGATCGGGATCAGCGCGACGATATCGTAGGGTTTCAAACCGGGGTCGGCGACGATGTCGACGCTTCCTGCCGCGACCATGGCGAAGGCATAGCAGTCGGTGCCGTAGCGGGCGAGTTGGACCTGCCGCTCGAACAGGTCGTAGCGCAGACGCGCGTCTCCCTTGAACAGTGCCGGCGTGGTGGTGAACAGCGTCGCCTCGGCAAGGCTTGTTGTCTTGCGCGTCGTCAGCCGTCGCGGCCCGCCCGGGCCTTCATAATGGGCACCGGACGCGTTGGCGTAGAAAAGCTCGCCGGTGAAGGGCTGCGACATCATGCCGGCGACGGCATCGCCATCGACCGTCAGCCCGACCAATGTTCCCCACACCGGCAGGCCGGAAATGAAAGCGCGCGTGCCGTCGATCGGATCGATCACCCACACATGCCTGCTGGATATGTTCTCGCTGCCATGCTCCTCGCCGAGGATGCCGTGATCGGGATATTCCGCTGATATAAGCGCCCGGATGACCCGCTCGGCCTCGCGGTCGGCCTCGGTGACCGGGTCGAAGCTGCCTTGCTCCTTGTTGGCGACCGCGCCTTGGCTGCGGAAGCGCGGCAAGGTTTCGGCCGCGGCGGCATGCGCAATGCGCCGCATGAAATCGATGCTGATATCCAACTGAGTCTCCCCGCGATGCAGCCTGCTGGAACCGTCGTTTGCCTGCGGTCTTGCGCCAAAACAAGGGCGTGCGGAACTTTTGCGCATCGACAACTGTTGCTCGAATGCAACGCTAGCGCCCTCGATATCCAATTTCCACATCATAGTGAATTAAAAACGCCGGTCGACGGCTTGACATTTGTGCATCGCACAATAGATTCGTTCTCGGACAGGCTTTCCTGTCCATGCCCTCCTTGGGCGTTTCCTCCCTAGACTTCGACCGTGTCGTGCAAACGATGCGGTCTTTTTTTCGGCGCGGCATCCAGCGCATCGCGCGCCTTTCCGACCCGCACACGGATGCCTTTATCTGGCGCAAGACCTGTTATTTGGCCCAGAATTCCCATGTAAAAATCGATTCCGATTTTTGGCATCATTCGGCGGCAAGCGGCAGATCGATAAAATTGTGGTCGGGCATCGCCATCAGGTCGGCCGAGAATTGCGCCAGATCGTCGGCGAGCGCATCGAAGCCGGCGGATTTCTGGAACGTCCGCTCGTTCATGTAAAGCCCGCGATTGACCTCGATCTGCAGTGCATGGAGATGGCGCACGGGGCGGCCATAATGCTCGGTGATGAAGCCTCCGGCATAGGGTTTGTTGTGGGCGACGGTGTAGCCCATGCCGATCAGCAGGCCGATCGCCGTCTCGGTCAACGCTGCCGAGGCGGAGATGCCGAAACGATCGCCGACGATGAAGTCGGGTCTGACACCGCTGTCGCCGACCCTGATGCTCGCCGGCATCGAGTGGCAATCGATCAGCACGGCAAAGCCGAACCGCGCATGGGTCCTGGTCAAAAGCCGTTTTAGCGTCTCGTGATAAGGCTTGTAGACAGCCTCGATGCGCGCGACGGCTTCCGCCAGCGGCAGGCGGCCGGCATAGATTTCGAGCCCCTCCCCCACCAGCTTGGGCACCGTGCCAAGCCCGCCGGCTACGCGCGCCGAGCGGATGTTGCAGAACGACGGCACGGGTTCGGCGAACATGCGCGGATCGAGTTCCCAGGGTTCCCGGTTGACATCGAGATAGGCGCGCGGGAAGTTTGCCGCCAGCATCGGCGCGCCGAGCGCGACGGCGCCGCCGAACAATTCGTCGACGTAGCAATCTTCGGAGCGGCGGATGGCGTTTCGATCCAGCCTTGCCATCGCCAGGAACCGGTCCGGATAGTGACGGCCGCTATGCGGTGAGTTGAAGAGGAAGGGGACGCGCTGTTCGGCGCCCGACCGGATTTCGAAGGGGGGAACGACCGAAAAATCCTCGGCTGCCGTTTTCAATTTGAACGAATCCGGAAACACCAATGCATCATGATTGGAAAAGTGCCACCTCGCCGGCCGCATGTCCAGCGTTTCGGCGTCCGGACCGCTTTGTTGAAGGCCGATCGGGCCTTTATCGTTCACTTGATGTTTACCCTCACCTCCTCATATACAGGATGGTTAACGGGCTGCCCACGGCAGTCTCGGGCGGGTGATTCGGACAGGATAAGATGGCACGCATTCTACTGGCGGAAGACGACGATGACATGCGCCGGTTCCTCGTCAAGGCGCTGGAGCGTGCCGGCTACCAAGTCAGCGATTTCGACAATGGCGCCAGCGCCTATGAGCGGCTGCGCGAAGAGCCCTTCTCGCTGCTCTTGACCGATATCGTCATGCCGGAGATGGACGGCATAGAACTCGCCCGCCGCGCCACCGAGATCGATCCCGACCTCAAGGTCATGTTTATCACCGGCTTCGCAGCCGTTGCGCTGAATCCGGATTCCAAGGCGCCGAAAGACGCCAAGGTGCTGTCGAAGCCGTTCCATCTGCGCGACCTCGTCAACGAGGTCGAAAAGATGCTGCAGGCGGCCTGACGCACTTTCCGCTGGCGGCTTTCGGCGCGTCTCCAACGGCGCGGCAAGGCGAGCCGTTCTTTCCCTTTTCCTCCTATTGACGCGCCGTGGCAAAAATGGTGTATGCGCGGCTTCGGATGGGCGTGTAGCTCAGCGGGAGAGCACTGCATTGACATTGCAGGGGTCACAGGTTCAATCCCTGTCACGCCCACCATCCAGACAATCCACCGTCTCTCGTGCCCCGTAGATTTCCTCGTCTTGCGGGCATTTCTAGGCTGGGCGGCGTGTGCCGCATTTTCGAGAATGCCAAAATCGGACGCCTTGATTTTTTAGCCCAGCCAATGCTTCGGCGAGCGATTTTGCAATGGCCATGGCCAACAGACCGCCCAAACCGTCATGTCTGGTAGCAGCAACCAGCGTCGATTGAGATCAGGCCGCGCCGAGGCGGAGATCGCCCGTCTCAATATGCCGGAGAAACCAGGCATAGGTCTGCTCCAATCCGCTCTGAAGCGAGTATCGCGGACGCCAGCCCGTGGCAAACAGGCGCGACACGTCCATCAGCTTGCGCGGTGTGCCGTCCGGCTTCGTCGCATCGAATGTGAGCACCGCCTCGGCGCCGACGACGGACAGCATGGTGCGGGCCAGCTCGGCGATGGTGATGTCTTCGCCCGAGCCGACATTGACGTGGCTGTCGCCGGAATAGTTTTTCAGCAGCCAGACCAGAGCGTCGGCGGCGTCGTCGACATGCAGGAACTCGCGCATCGGCGAGCCAGATCCCCAGACCTCCAGGGTTTTGTCGCCGGCGCGCTTGGCCTTGTGCGCCTTGCGCATAAGGGCTGGTACGACATGGCTGGTGGAGAGGTCGAAATTGTCGCCGGGGCCATAGAGGTTGGTTGGCATCGCCGAGATGTACTCGACACCGTATTGGCGCCGATAGGCCTGGCACAGCTTCAGCCCGGCGATCTTGGCGATCGCATACCATTCGTTGGTGGGTTCCAGCGGACCGGTCAGCAAGGCGTCCTCGGAGATCGGCTGCGCCGCAAATTTCGGATAGATGCAGGACGAACCGAGGAACAGTAATTTCTGCACCTCGTTGCGAAAGGCGCTCTCGATGACATTGGTCTGCATGATGAGATTGTCCTGCAGAAAATCGACCGGCAACCTGTTGTTTGCCAGGATACCGCCGACCTTGGCCGCTGCCATCACCACCGCATCGGGCCTGTGGCCAGCCATCCAGCGCCGAACGCCGGCCTGATCCATGAGATCGAGTTCATCGCGGGATGCGGTCAGGACCTCGCAGTCCTCGTCCGCCAGCCTGCGCAGGATGGCCGAGCCGACCATGCCGCGATGCCCGGCCACAAAAATGCGCTTGCCGTGAAGGTGGAAATCCATTGGCGTATCCCTATGCAGAACGGCTGCTGTGACCAACGGGCGTCGGCGCGCCGGATGGTCCTGCCCTGGACGCATACCGCATACAGATTTGCCCGGACAAGGCAAATCGGAGACTTGGACGAACTCTTCTTGTGGTGGCGGTCAGACACCCGCCACGGCGCACAGGCTCTTCATTCTTGCGACGGCAAGCTCCGGGTCGGCCAGCAATCCGGCCTGGTCGGCAAGGCGGAACACATCGGCGTAGTGGCAAATACCGCGCGCCGATTGCATGCCGCCGACCATCGAAAAATGGTCCTGGTGGCCGTTCAGCCACGCCATAAAGACGATACCGGCCTTGTAGTACTCGGTCGGCGCCTCGAAGATTTTCCTCGACAGAGGGACTGTCGGCGCCATCAGCGCGTCATAGCCGGCGCGGTCGCCGTCGGCCAGCCTCGCCAGCGCGGCATTGGCGACCGGCGCGATGGCGTCGAAAATCCCGAGCAGCGCGTGCGAATGTCTTTCGCCATCGCCGGCGATCAGCTCGGGGTAGTTGAAATCGTCGCCGGTGAACATGACGACCCCTTCAGGCAGCCGGTTGCGCAGGGCAACCTCTTTGCCGGCATCGAGCAGCGATATCTTGATCCCCTCGACCCTGCCGGCGTGGCTTTCGATGACGGCGATCACCGTGTCGAGCGCGGTGTCGAAATCAGGGCTGCCCCAATAACCCTTCAGCGCCGGATCGAACATGTCGCCCAGCCAGTGCAGGATGACCTTGCCTGACGATTGAGACAGGATGCGGTCATAGACGCTGATATAATCGTCGGGACCCTTGGCGACAGCCGCCAGCGCGCGGCTGGCCATCATGATCGCCTTGCCGCCCAGGCCTTCGATGAAACCGAACTGCTCTTCATAGGCCGCGATGACATCGTCGAGCGTCCTGGCGGTGCCTGGCGCCAGATGGTCTGTTCCGGCACCCGACGCGAGATCGGCGCCGTCTATGGTTCGCGCCTCGGCGGTCGAGCGGCGGATCAATTCCCTGGCGCTTGTCCAGTCGAAACCCATGCCCCGCTGTGCGGTATCCATCGCCTCGGCGATACGAAAGCCGAGCCGCCACAGATGATGGCGGAACGCCATCGTGCGCTCCCAGTCGACCGCTGGATGAGACCACGGATCGTTCATCGCGAGGGGGTCGGCAACGACATGGGCGGCGGCATAGGCGATGCGCGAAAACCGCGCGCCGATCACCGGCTGTGCCGGCTGGCCGACAAGGCGGTAGCGAGTGCCGCGACCGCCGTCCCCGGGCAAGGCAATGTCCATCGATCTCTCCCTTGATCGCACCTATAAATGGAACGTTCCAATAAATCAACCTCTTACGATTTCTCAATCCACGTCGCCAAAATGCCGCACTGCAGCGAGAGAGGGCCCATAAAGTGTGGCCTTTAGTTGCTGAGAACTCGTTTTTCTGAATTCGGGAAAATCCTGATTGACTCAAATCCAGCCCGGAATTAGAACGTTCCAATAATCTGACCAGAAAATACCCGGAGGACGGATCTGGATGGCCAGCAGGCCCAAGGCGACGATACTCGACATTGCCCGCGAGGCGGGCGTGTCCAAGTCGACGGTGTCGCTCGTGCTGCAGGGCAGCGATCTGATCCGGCCTGAAACCGCGCTGAAGGTCCGTAAGGCGATCGAGGATGTCGGCTATGTCTACAACCGCGGTGCCGCCAATCTGCGCAAGGCCCATTCCAACGTCATCGGCATGGTCATCAACGATCTCACCAACCCGTTTTTCGCCGAAATGGCGGTCGGCATGGAGCGTGTCTTCCAGTCGGCGGGCATCGTGCCGTTCATCGCCAACACGGCGGAGAACCCGGTGCGCCAGGAAGAAGTGCTGAAATCGCTGATGGAGCAAGGTGTCGCCGGGCTGATCGTGTCGCCGGCGCGAGGCACGACTCCCGGTGCGTTCCGCCGCATCGAGATGGCGGGCCTTCCGATCGTCTTCACCATGCGCCGCCTTCCCGAAAGCCGCATCCCGGTGATCGCGCCCGACAATCATCGCGGCGCCTGGCTCGCCACCGCCCATCTGATCGGCAAAGGGCATCGCCGGCTGGCGTTCTTCGGCGGCTCATCGGACCTGGTGGTCTATCACGAGCGGGTGGGCGGTTTTCGCGAAGCCTGTGAGGCGCTCGGCATCGCCAAACGCGATACACTTGTCATTGAAGGCGAAACCAGCCGCAAGGGCGGCATGGCCTGCCTGGAAACAGCTCTCGCGATGGCCGAGCCGCCGACCGCGGCGCTGTGCTTCAACGATGCGGTCGCCTTCGGCGTCATGCTGGCGCTGCGCAAGCGCGGCCTCGAGCCCGGCGCGGATTTCGCCGTCGTAGGCTTCGACGACGTGATCGAAGCCCAGCATTACATGCCGGCGCTGACCAGCGTCGCGGTGGATTCGGCAGGCCTGGGCGAGCGCGCTGCCCACGTCATGCTGAAGATGATCCA
Organism: Mesorhizobium sp. M5C.F.Ca.IN.020.29.1.1; assembly: GCF_003997375.1. Taxonomy (NCBI): domain Bacteria; kingdom Pseudomonadati; phylum Pseudomonadota; class Alphaproteobacteria; order Hyphomicrobiales; family Phyllobacteriaceae; genus Mesorhizobium; species Mesorhizobium sp. M5C.F.Ca.IN.020.29.1.1. The sequence continues at coordinate 14,745 of NZ_RZSW01000063.1, forward strand.
GTCGCGCACCACGCGCGCCGAGGATCATATCGGCGCCGTCAACCTTGTCATCAGGGACAGTTGCGGTCCTGATCGCCGTGCTGGAATGGGAGACGCGGCATGACCGTCAAATGGGGACTGATCGGCGCAAGCACGATCGCCAGGCAATTCATGATCAGCGCCATCCGCGCGCAACCGAACAGCGAGATCGCGGCGGTGATGAGTTCCAGCCCGGAGCGCGCCACTTCCTATGCCAAGGAGAACGGCATTCCGCTTGCCGTCTCGACGCTCGATGAATTACTCGGCTCCGACATCGACGCCGTCTACATCTCGACCACCAACGAACTGCATCTCGAACAGGCACTAGCCGCCATCAGGGCGGGAAAACATGTGCTGTGCGAAAAGCCGTTGGCGCTGACCAGCGCCGATGCGCGCGCAATGGTCGCCGCCGCCAAAGCGGCCGGCATCGTGCTCGGCACCAACCACCATCTGCGTAATGCCGGCTCGCACCGGGCGATGCGCGAAGCCATCGCCGCCGGCCGCATCGGCAGACCGATTGCCGCGCGCGTCTTCCACTCCGTCTATCTGCCGGAGAATCTGCAGGGCTGGCGTATCACCAGGCCGGAAGCCGGCGGCGGCGTGGTGCTCGACATTACGGTGCACGACGCCGATACGCTGCGCTTCGTGCTCGGCGACGATCCGCTCGAGGTTTCGGCGTTCACCCAGGCCGCAGGCATGGCCGCCGGCGGCCTGGAGGACGGCGCCATGTGCATCTGGCGCTTCAAATCGGGCGTCATCGCCCAATCGCATGAGGGTTTCACTACCAAATTCGCCGGCACCGGCTTCGAGGTGCATGGCAGCGAAGGCTCCCTGATCGCGAAGGATGTGATGACGCAGAAGCCGATCGGCTCTGTGCTGCTGCGCACGGCAAAGGGCGAGGAGGAATTGAGCTTCGACCGCGAAGATCTCTATGTCCGTTCCCTGCGCCAGTTCCATGCGGCGATGCGTGGCGAAGGCCAGCCGTCGGCCACCGGCGAGGACGGCGTCTGGTCGCTGACATCAGCCGAAGCGGCGTTGCAATCCGCCAAGTCCGGCAAATCAGCCGCGATCGATCCGAAACTCGGGGGCGCAGGGTGAGCAAGCTCGTGTCCGCAGCGCAAGCCGCCAGCCTGATCAGGGACGGCATGGTCGTTTCGGTGTCGTCGTCGAGCGGTCTCGGCTGCCCGGATGCGGTCCTTGCCGCCATCGGCGAGCGTTTCGAGACAGAAGGCCATCCGAAGAACATCACGACGCTGCACCCGATTGCCGCCGGCGACATGTACGGCATCAAGGGAATCGACCATCTGGCCAAGCCCGGCCTGTTGAGGCGGACGCTGTGCGGCTCCTATCCCTCCGGCCCGTCATCTTCGGAGCCGCCGCAGATCTGGAAGATGATCGGCGGCAATTCGGTCGCCGCCTACAACGTGCCATCCGGCATATTGTTCGACATGCATCGCGAGGCTGCCGCCAAGCGCCCCGGCGTGCTGACCAAGGTCGGCCTCGACACGTTCGCCGACCCGCGTCACCAGGGCTGCGCCATGAATGCGGCCGCGAGCGAGCCGATCGTTTCGGTGCAGCAGTTCGACGGCGAGGAATGGCTCTATTTCCGCTCGATCGTACCTGATGTGTCGATCATCCGGGCGACGACGGCCGATGAGCGCGGCAACCTCACCTATGAGCATGAGGGCGCCTATCTCGGCGGGCTGGAACAGGCGCTCGCTGCCCGTAACAACGGCGGCATTGTCATCGCGCAGGTCAAGCGCGTCGTCGAGAACGGCACGCTGAAACCGCATGACGTGCGCGTGCCCGGTGTGCTGGTCGACCACATCGTGATCGCGGCCGATCAGTTGCAGACGACACTGACACCCTACGACCCGGCCATCTCGGGCGAGATCTTCCGACCGCTGTCAAGCTTCCGCAACGCCGAAATGAATGTCCAGAAGGTCATTGCCCGTCGCGTCGCCATGGAGCTTGCCGACGGCATGGCGGTCAACATCGGCTTCGGCATCTCGGCCAATGTGCCGCGCATCCTTCTCGAGGAAGGCCAGCACGGCAAGGTCACCTGGGTGATCGAACAGGGCGCGGTCGGTGGCGTGCCGCTGCTCGACTTCAAGTTCGGCTGCTCGTCGAACGCCGACGCCTTCATGCCTTCGCCACACCAGTTCATCTACTTCCAGGCCGGCGGTTTCGACGCGTCGCTGTTGTCCTTCATGCAGATCGACCGCCACGGCTCGGTCAACGTGTCGAAGCTTTCAGCGAGGCCGCACGTCACCGCCGGCGCCGGCGGCTTCGTCGATATCACCGCGCGGGCGAAGAAGATCGTGTTTTCCGGTTTCTTCACTGCTGGGGCCAAGCTGTCGCTGGCCGATGGCGGCATCCGCATCGACGGGGAAGGCAAGGTCAAGAAGGTGGTCGGCGAGGTTGAGCATATCTCCTTCTCGGGCAAGCGCGCCGTCGCGCAAGGGCAGGACATCACCTATGTCACCGAACGCTGCGTCATGAAGCTGACGCCGGATGGGCTGATGGTGACTGAGCTGGCACCCGGCATCGACCTTCAGCGCGACGTGCTGGCGCAGGCCGAGATCCCGCTCGGTGTCGCCAACGACCTGATAGTGACACCGGACGCGCTCTATCGTGACCGGCCGATCGGACTGTCGCTCAATGGCGGCGCCTCCCTTGGAGGCGCGCATGGCTGAGTGTCTCGTCACCTTTGAAACCGACGGCGACCTCGGCATCGTCACACTGCGCCGGCCGGAGAAATTCAATGCGCTCGACATCCCGATGCTGCGCGCGCTGGAGGCCGCGCTCGACGCGGCCGAGGCCGCGGACGGTGTCCGCGTCGTGCTGCTGTGCGGCGAAGGCAAGGGCTTTTGTTCGGGTGGCGATGTCGAAGCGTGGTCGCAAATGAGTGCCGCCGATTTCCAGGTGCAATGGGTGCGCTACGGCCACCGCGTCTTCGACCGGCTGGCGCGGCTGCGGCAGCCGACCATCGCCGTTCTGTCCGGCCATGCGCTGGGCGGCGGGCTGGAATTGGCGGTCGCCTGCGACTTCCGCGTCGCCGAGACGCAGGTGAAATTAGGTTTTCCGGAAACCTCAATCGGCGTAGTGCCCGGCTGGTCCGGCACGCAGCGCGCGGTACGCCGTTTCGGTGCGCAGACCGTGCGGCGCATGGCAATCGGAGGCGAAGTTTTCATGGCCGCCGAAGCACTCACACTGGGCATCGTCGACCGGGTGGTCGACACAGGCAAGGCATTCACCGAGGCCAAGGGCTGGGCCGGCAAGATTGCCGAGCGCGGCCCGCTCGCAACCGAGGCCGCCAAGCTGATGATCGCGGTCGCCGAGGGCGAGGAAAGTGCTGCC
>NZ_RZSW01000640.1:0-2984 GCF_003997375.1 Mesorhizobium sp. M5C.F.Ca.IN.020.29.1.1
GTGCTGGAGCGAGCGCCGGTTCGCAAGGCGCATCTGTGGGGGCGGGCGCGAGCGTCGGCGGTGTAGGGGTCGGTGCTGGCGTGAGCGCCGGTTCGCAAGGCGCATCTGTGGGGGCGGGCACAAGCGTCGGCGGTGCGAGTGGAGCAAACGTTGGAGCTTCGGTCGGCGCAGGTAAGGCCGCTCCCGGTAGTCCGGCCGCAGTCACCACAACCACTGCCCCTGCCAAGACCGCCAGGCAATCGATCGTCCTGCCACCCGTCCTCATGCCTTCTAAACCTGGTGAGGGTGACTCCACCAACGGGTATCCCTTTCGATCTGTTGGATCGCTGAAAGCGAAACCCGGTACGCCAGCTGCGGTCGTGCAAGCCTGCCGCGCGGCGATCATGTCCGCCGCGACGCCGCTTGGCGCCGTCCGTGTCCACGCGGCAAGCGCAGGTGCCTTGCGTCAACGTCGAGGCGCCCTCACGGCGCCGATCGCGGTGCGAATAGACTACGCAAGACAAGGCGGCATCGAAGTTCGGCAGGCGCGAGTCGGCTGTCGCCTCGATGCGGCAGGCAGGGTCACCGCAGTGATATAGCACCAAGCCTGTCAGGCACTTTTCGGGATCCGAGGACAATGCGCCGGCAACCAGCGCAATCTGGTCGTCGAGGCGCATGGCCAGCCGGTGCACGGTGCCGATAAAGGCGTTGCGGCTGCCACGCACATGCCGACCCCGCAAGCATTCACGCATGGATCCGTCAGCAATTGCGTAAGACCATGAAAACTCCCTCCTGAAGATTGACTATCGGGAATTGGCGTTCCCTATTCTGGAAAAAATGGAAACTTTGTTCCGGGAGGAGGAATGGAGCTTCGGCTGGAAGGCAAGGTGGTGCTGGTCACCGGCGCGACGCAGGGCATTGGCCGGGCGATCGCCGAGACGCTCGCCCGTTCTGGCGCCGGCGGCCTGCTGGTCACCGGCCGCGAGCCCATGCGTGGCAACGACGTGGCGACGGCGCTCTCCCAGGCAGGCACGCCAACCACATTCGTTGCCGCAGATCTGGCTGATACCACGGCGCCGGCGCGGCTGGTGGACGAATGTATCAGCCGCTTCGGACGCATCGACGCGCTGGTCAACGCCGCCGGCCTGACCAACCGCGCCTCGTTTCTCGATGCCGACCTCGACGACTGGGCGGCGCTGTTCGCCGTCAATGCGCGGGCACCGTTCTTCCTGATGCAGGCAGCCATCACGCAGATGCGCAAGCAGGGTCAAGGCGGCGCCATCGTCAACGTCCTGTCGATCAACGCGCATTGCGGTTCGCCCGAACTCGCCGTCTATTCGGCCACCAAGGGGGCGCTCGCTACGCTGACCCGCAACGCCGCCAATGCGCATCGTTTCGACCGCATCCGCGTCAACGGCATCAATGTCGGCTGGACCGACACCCCGGCCGAGCGCATCATGCAGGCCGAGACGCTCGGGCACGGCCCGGGCTGGATCGACGCCGCCAACGCGTCGCAGCCTTTCGGGCGCCTGCTGGCGGCCGACGAGGTGGCGAACCTCGCCGTCTTCCTGCTCTCCGACGCCTCCGGGCCGATGACCGGCGCCTTGATCGACCAGGAGCAATGGGTCGTAGGGGCGAACCGGTGAAGGCTACTGTCGCAGCTCTCGAGGCAATCGGCCCGGCACTGCTTAGCCGGGTTCCTTCCCCGGGTCCAAAAACCGTCTTACGACCGGACGGCGCTGGCCCGCAGGAAATACCCTGGCGGACTGGATCGCCATCAACGATTTCCGCACGGCTGTCACAGCCGGTCTCGACGGCCTGCTCTGCGACGATCCGATGGCATTCGTCAGACAGCTTTGCGCATTGCCGACCAGTCGCACGGTTGAAGCGGACCGCACAATCGGCATAGTAGGTCGCCACGACCAGGGGAGAGCAATATGAAGCTCGGACTGCTCACCGCACCGTTTGCCGATACCCCCCTCGCCGATGTCGCCGACTGGGCAAGTTCTGCCGGCTTCGAGGCGCTGGAGATCGCCTGCTGGCCGAAATCCTCCGGCGCCGCCCGGCGCTATGCCGGCACCAGCCATATCGACGCCGCCTCGACCTCGGCCTCGAAGGCGAAGGAAATCGCGGCCGCACTGACGGAAAACAAGCTGTCGATCTCGGGCCTCGGCTTCTACCCCAATCCGCTGCATCCCGATGCCGCCCACCGCAAGACCGTCATCGACCATCTGAAGGAGGTGATCGTGCTGGCGAGCCATATGGGCGTTCCGCTGGTCAACACCTTCTGCGGCGGTGACGCTGCAAAAACCATCGACGCCAACTGGCAAGAGGCACTGACAGTCTGGCCCGATATCATCGCCCATGCGCGCGACAACGGCGTCAAGCTGGCATTTGAGAACTGCCCGATGATCTTCAGCTATGACGAGTGGCCGGGCGGGCACAACATCGCCTATTCGCCTTATATCTGGCGCCGCATCCTCGAGGCGTGGGGCGGCGACGTCGGTATGAACTTCGACCCGTCGCATCTGGTCTGGCAGATGATCGACCAGGCCCGCTTCATCAAAGAATTCGGTCCGCACATGCTGCATGTTCATGCCAAGGACCTGATGATCGATCATGATGGACTTTACGAACGCGGTATTCTCTCGGCCGGCATGGGCTGGCAAGTGCCGCGCATGCCGGGGCTTGGCGATGTCGACTGGAATGTGATCTTCTCCGGCCTTTACCGGGCCGGCTACGACGGGCCCATCATCATCGAGCACGAGGACCGGCGGTTTGAGGGGAGCGATGAAAGCCTCAAGCGCGGCTTTCTGCTGGCCCGCGACGTGCTGCGCCCCTTCGTGAAATGAGCCCCTTTTCGAACTGAAACGAGATCAATGGGAGGAAGACTGGAATGAAAAAATATCTGGCAATGGTCCCGCTGCTTGCCGGCGCGGCGTTCCTGGCTTCGGTGGGCGTCTCGTCCGCTGAAGCCAAATACACGATCGGCGTTTCCAACACGG
>NZ_RZSW01000641.1:0-2969 GCF_003997375.1 Mesorhizobium sp. M5C.F.Ca.IN.020.29.1.1
GCGATGCGACGGGCAAGCGGCGAGGCGAAGACACGTTCGCCGCTTGCATGACCATTGGCAATTGGAGCCGCCTGGGGCGCCGGTGCGGCCGCAGGTTTCGGCGCTTCCGGCTTTGGGGTTTCCGCCTTTGGTGCTTCAGTTTTGGGGGCTTCTGTTTTTGGTGCCTCGGCTATTGCCGGAGCGGCAGCGCCGTCACCGCTTTTGGCGGCAGCCGCCGCATCCTCGCCCTCGGCCGCGAGCACGGCGATCAGCGCATTGACCTTGACGCCTTCGGTGCCGGCCGGAACCACCAGCTTGGCCACCGTGCCCTCATCGACGGCTTCGACTTCCATCGTCGCCTTGTCGGTCTCGATCTCGGCGATCACATCGCCCGGCGAAACCTTGTCGCCCTCCTTGACCAGCCACTTGGCAAGATTGCCTTCTTCCATCGTGGGCGACAGGGCCGGCATGGTGATGTTGATCGGCATTTTTCCTCCTCAGTTCCGCCCGGTTAGCGAACGGTGCTGGATATTGAACTGCTCCGACATTCTGCCTCGATAGCCTTCTTCCAATGCCTGAAGCGTCTCGATTTCAGGGATGCCATCTTGTTCCAGTCTCATCCTGGCTATGTGCATGCCGACATCAGCGAGCACCATGCCCCAGTTGTGAGCGTTTGGTCCAAAGAGGTCTTGCATCGTGACGACCGCGTCCGAACCAATCCAGACGCGGAGTATTTCATCGAATTCGCTATTCTCGACGACCACCGCGGGAACTTCTAGTTCGCGCGACATCTCGTTAACCCCGGTACGTCACGGCTTTCACCGCCTCGATGACTTCCGCGACATTGGGCAATGCCAGCTTTTCGAGGTTTGCCGCGTAGGGCATCGGCACGTCCTTGCCGGCAATGGTGATGACCGGCGCATCGAGGAAATCGAAGGCGCGCTGCGACACCTGGCTGGCGATATGGTCGCCGACCGAGCTCTGCGGGAATCCTTCCTCCACCACCACCAGCCGATTGGTCTTCTTGACCGAGGCGATGATGGTGTCGAAATCGAGGGGGCGGATGGTCCTGAGGTCGATGATCTCGGCATCGATGCCCATGCCGCGCAATTCGGCCTCGGCCTTCACCGTGTAGGTCATGCCGATGCCGAAAGAGACGATGGTGACATCCTTGCCCGGTTTGTGGATGCGCGCCTTGCCGATCGGCAGCACGAAATCGTCCATCTTCGGCACGTCGAAGGACTGGCCGTAAAGGATCTCGTTCTCGAGGAAGATGACCGGGTTCGCGTCGCGGATCGCGGCCTTCAGCAACCCCTTGGCGTCGGCGGCGGTGTAGGGCATCACCACTTTCAGGCCGGGAATGTGGCTGTACCAGGCGGCATAGCACTGCGAATGCTGGGCGGCGACACGGGCGGCCGCGCCGTTCGGCCCGCGAAAGACGATAGGCGCGCCCATCTGGCCGCCGGACATATAGAGCGTCTTGGCGGCGGAGTTGATGATCTGGTCGATCGCCTGCATGGCGAAGTTGAAGGTCATGAACTCGACGATCGGTTTCAGGCCGGCCATCGCCGCGCCGACGCCGACGCCGGCAAAACCGTGCTCGGTGATCGGCGTGTCGACGACGCGCCTCGGCCCGAATTCCTGCAGTAGCCCTTGCGTGATCTTGTAAGCGCCCTGGTACTCGGCCACCTCCTCGCCCATCACGAAGACGTCGCCGTCTCGACGCATCTCCTCGGCCATCGCGTCACGCAGCGCCTCGCGCACAGTAGTCGAGACCATTGCTGTGCCGGCCGGGATGTCAGGATCGGCGGCGGCCTTCATGGCGGGGGCAGCGGGAACGGACGCCTTCGGCGCCTCGCCGGCATCCTGCGGCGCGGACTTCGAGCCTTCCTCGGCTGCGTCGGTGCGCTGCCCGCCGTCTGAAATCGCATCCTGGGTGGAAGCCGGTGCAACCTTGGCATCCTTGCCGATATCGGCGGCGCTCTCGCCGTCCTGCAGCAGCACCGCTATCGGCGTGTTGACCTTCACGCCTTCGGTACCCTCGGCGACCAGGATCTTGCCGAGCGTGCCTTCGTCGACCGCTTCGACTTCCATCGTCGCCTTGTCGGTCTCGATCTCGGCAATGACGTCACCGGCGGCGACCTTGTCGCCCTCGTTCTTCAACCATTTGGAAACATTGCCCTCTTCCATGGTCGGCGAGAGTGCGGGCATGAGAATTTCGATCGGCATGTCCTTGCCCTCTCGTTACAATACGATGTCGGTCCAGAGCTCGGACGGATCCGGCTCTGCGTCGTTCTGGGCAAATTCGGCGGCGTCGGCGACAATGTCGCGGACCTCCTTGTCGACGGCCTTGAGCTCGTCCTCATCAGCCCACTTCTTGTCGAGCAGGCGCGCCTTGACCTGCTCGATCGGGTCACGCTCGGAGCGCATCTTCTGCACTTCTTCCTTGGAGCGGTACTTTGCCGGATCGGACATCGAGTGGCCGCGATAGCGGTAGGTCTGCATTTCGAGAATCAGCGGCCCCTTGCCGGCGCGGCACCATTCAGTTGCGAGATCGCCGGCTGCCTTGACCGCGCGGACGTCCATGCCATCGACCTGGATACCGGGGATCTTGAAGGAGGCGCCGCGCTGCGAAAAATCCGTCTCGGCCGACGAACGCGATACCGAGGTGCCCATGGCATAGCGGTTGTTCTCGATGATGTAGATCACCGGCAGCTTCCACAGCGAGGCCATGTTGAAGCTTTCATAGACCTGGCCCTGATTGGCGGCGCCGTCGCCGAAATATGTCAGCGTTACATTGTTGTTGCCGCGATAGCGATTGGCGAAGGCGAGGCCGGTGCCGAGCGAAACCTGCGCGCCGACAATGCCGTGGCCGCCGTAAAAATGCTTTTCCTTCGAGAACATGTGCATGGAGCCGCCCTTGCCCCTGGACAAGCCGCCGCGGCGCCCGGTCAACTCGGCCATGACGCCGCGCGGCGACAGTTCCATCG
>NZ_RZSW01000642.1:0-2960 GCF_003997375.1 Mesorhizobium sp. M5C.F.Ca.IN.020.29.1.1
CAGGAAAAGTGCGGCCTCGGGGGCGACGTAAACATGGGCGCCGTCGCGCTCGATATGGTCATCCTTGGTGTTAGGCTCGGTCACCAGGTCGACCGTATATTCCATGCCGGCGCAGCCGCCCTTCTTGATGCCAAGGCGAATGCCGTACGCATTCTCACGGGTCGCAACGATCTCGCGAACCCGGTCGGCGGCCTTTTCGGTCATCGTGATGACGGCAAAGCGTCCCATCTTTTCTTTCTCCATTGCGCGCAGGTTCAAGGCCTGCCGAATGATTCCTCACCTAAAATGGTGAAATTCTCTGCCTGGCGCAAGTGCACCAATCTTTGTCATATCCGGTGCTAGTACCAACCCACCGCGACCTGTGCCTCTTCCGACATGCGGTCGGGTGACCAGGGCGGATCGAAGGTCATGGTGACCTCGACGCCTGAAACGCCCTCCACGGCGCCGACGGCATTTTCCACCCAGCCCGGCATTTCGCCGGCCACCGGACAGCCAGGCGCGGTCAGAGTCATGTCGATCTTGACCGAGCGGTCGTCCTCGATGTCGATCTTGTAGATCAGGCCAAGCTCGTAGATGTCGGCCGGGATTTCCGGGTCGTAGACCGTCTTCAGCGCCGAGACGATGTCGTCTGTCAGCCGCGCCAGTTCGTCGGCGGGAATGGCCGAGGCGGAAACCAGACCGTTGGCAGTCGTTTCCGAAGTGGTCTCAGCGGTCCGGCCTGCATCATCCATCATCGTCACCCGAAGAATTTTCGCGCTTTTTCGAGCGCGTCGGCCAAAGCGTCGACTTCGGCCCTGGTATTATACATGCCGAACGATGCCCTGCATGTGGAAGTTACGCCGAAGCGTTTCAACAGCGGCTGGGCGCAATGCGTGCCGGCGCGGACAGCAATACCCTGCCGGTCGATCACCATCGATACGTCATGCGCATGAATACCCTGCAGTTCGAAGGAGATGATGGCGCCCTTATCAGGCGCATCGCCGAAGATGCGCAGCGAATTGATGGCGCGTAGCCGCTGATGCGCATAGTCCTTCAAATCCGCCTCATGGGCGGCGATGCGCTCGCGGCCGATCTTTTCCATGTATTCCAGCGCAGCGCCCAGCCCGATCGCCTGCACGATCGGCGGCGTGCCAGCCTCGAAACGGTGCGGCGGATCGTTGTAGGTGACGATGTCTTGCGTCACCTCCTCGATCATTTCGCCGCCGCCCATGAACGGGCGCATGCGCTCCAGCATGTCCTTCTTGCCATAGAGCACGCCGATGCCCGAGGGACCGTAGACCTTGTGGCCGGTGAAGACGAAGAAATCGCAATCGAGATCCTGGACGTCGATCGGCATATGCACGGCGCTCTGGCTGCCGTCGACCAGCACCGGAATGCCGCGTGCGTGCGCGATGCGGACGATCTCCTTGATCGGCGTCACCGTGCCCAGTGCATTCGACATGTGCGTGATGGCGACCAGTTTTGTGCGATCAGTCAGCCGCTTCTCGAACTCCTCGATGTGGAAGACGCCGAGATCGTCGACCGGCACCCAGACCAGGTTGGCGCCCTGCCGCTCGCGGATGAAATGCCACGGTACGATATTGGAATGGTGCTCCATGATCGAAAGCACGATCTCGTCGCCCTCGCCGATATTCGGCATGCCGAAGCCGTAGGCGACGGTGTTGATCGCCGCGGTGGTGTTCGAGGTGAAGACGATGTTGTCGGTGCTCGGCGCGTTGAGAAACCTCTGCACTATCTTCCGCGCGTTCTCATAGGCGTCGGTCGCGGCATTCGACAGGAAATGCAGCCCGCGATGGACATTGGCGTATTCCTGGGAATAGGCGTGCTGGATAGCGTCGAGCACGACCTGCGGCTTCTGCGCCGAGGCGCCATTGTCGAGATAGACCAGTGGCTTACCGTAAACTTGCCGAGACAGGATCGGAAAGTCGCGGCGGATCGCCTCGAGGTCGTAGGGGATGTTTTCGACTTTCTGGTCCATCACAACTTCATCGCCTCATTCCGTCCAACACCCTCGTCCGTCTCGGCGCTACGCGCCGATCCACCTTCGCCCGCAAGGGGAGAAGGGAAGGCGCTAGCCGTGCGCCACGAACCAGCCGTCGAGCCTTGCTTCCAGCGCCTCGACAATCGCCTCGTCGTCCAGCTCCTCAATTACCTCGGCAACGAAGGCCTTGACCAGAAGGCCGCGCGCGGTCTTCTCGTCGATGCCGCGGGCCATCAGGTAGAACAGGTGGCTATGGTCGATCTCGGTGACGGTCGCGCCATGGCCGCAGACGACATCGTCGGCGAAGATTTCGAGCTCAGGCTTGGTCGAGAACTCGCCGTCATCCGACAGAAGCAGCGTGTTGCAGGCCATCTTGGCGTTGGTCTTCTGCGCATATTGGTGGACGTTGATGCGCCCCTGGAAGATGCCGCGCGCCTTGCCGGTAACCACATTGCGGATTACTTCCGTCGAAGCCGTGTGCGGCACGGCATGGTCGAGCACCATGGTCACGTCCGTATGAGTGTCACCGGCAAGCAGGTTGATGCCGCGCAGCGTGAAATCGGCGCCTTCGCCTGTCGTCTTGACCACGATCTCCTGGCGCACCAGCTTGCCGCCGGCATTCATCACGAACAGCGTCAGCTTCGCATTCTTGCCGAGATGCGCCTTGAACTGGGCAAGATGCGTGGCCGTATCCGGCTGCTCCTGCACGATCAGCCACGTCACGTCGGCGCCCTCGTCAAGCAGAAGCTGGCTGACCGAGCTGACGAGTGCGGCGCCCTCGCCCGCCTGGCGCTCGACGATAACAGCCTTGGCGCCGGCGCCGACGCGGACGCCCAAGCGCACATGCGTCTGGCCGCCGGCCTGCAGGTTCTGCAGTTCGATCGGCTTGTCCAGTTCGGTGCCGTCGGAGATGTCGACAAAATAGCCGTCTGCAACGAAAGCGGTGTTCAGGGCGCCGATTGCATCGTCGGTGCCATAC
>NZ_RZSW01000643.1:0-2953 GCF_003997375.1 Mesorhizobium sp. M5C.F.Ca.IN.020.29.1.1
GAAGCGGCCCCGCCGGATCGACCTGCACCACCTCGCCGTCTCGCTCGAATTCCCAAAGCGGCATCGCGCCGCTGGCGAAGCGGCCGCGCAGGCAGGCGTGGCCGAGAAGATCGCGCGGGTGCTCAGGCCGGCCTTGGCGATCAAGGTAGGCGGGGCTGGCAGCGGTGGCGAAGCGCTGCACGCGCGGCCCGATCGGCACCGCGATCATGTCTTGTTCCAGCCGCTCATCGTAACGGATCCCGGCATCGCACCCCGCCGCCAACACATCGACAAAACTCTCCTCGGCGATCACCTCCAGCCGGATGCCGGGATAGGCGGCGAGGAACCGCGGAACTATGCGGGGCAGCACCAGCCGCGCCGCGCTGACCGGCACATTAAGGCGCAACGTACCTGCCGGCCGGTCGCGGAAGCCGTTCACAACGTCAAGTGCTGCCTCGACCTCGGTTAAGGCTGGACCGAGCCGGGCCAGCAAGCTCGCACCCGCTTCTGTCAGGACGACGCTGCGGGTCGTCCTGTTGAGCAGCCTGACACCGAGCTGCGTCTCGAGCCGGCGCACCGCCTCGCTCAAGCCCGACGCGCTGCCGCCGTTCGCGCGGGCGCCATCGCGAAAACCCTTGGCCCGCGCCACGGCCACGAAGGCGTTCAGGTCTCCGAGATCGATCTTCATTGTTCGATATTCCGTACAGCCCGTGCGGAATGTAGCCAATTATCGTAAGATCGGACAGCGCCTATCTCAGCGTCATCTTTGAACGGAGATAGACTATGTCCAGCATCGACTTTTCCGGCACGTTCACTCTCGGCGACCGCACCGTGAAGCGGCTCGGCTACGGCGCCATGCAGCTCGCAGGACCCGGCGTCTTTGGTCCGCCTGGAGATCACGACGCAGCCTTGGACGTGCTGCGCGAAGCCGTTGCGCGCGGGGTGAACCACATCGACACCAGCGACTTCTACGGCCCCCACGTCACCAATCTGCTGATCCGCGAGGCGCTCGCGCCCTATTCCGACGATCTGACGATCGTCACGAAGATCGGTGCGCTTCGCGGCGCGGATGGCTCGTGGCTCCCCGCCTTCTCGTCCGAAGCGCTGACCCAGGCGGTGCACGACAATCTGCGCAATCTCGGGCTCGATGTGCTGGACGTGGTCAATCTCAGGATCATGTTCGACGCGCATGGGCCCGCGGAAGGATCGATCGAGGCGCCGCTCACTGTGCTGGCCGAGCTGCAGCGACGGGGTTTTGTGCGCCACATCGGGCTAAGCAATGTCACGTCAGCACAGATCGAAGAGGCGCGACGGATCGCCGAGATCGTCTGCGTGCAGAACCAATACAATCTGGCGCACAGGGGCGACGATGTCTTGATCGACAAACTCGCCCGCGACGGCATCGCCTATGTGCCGTTCTTTCCACTCGGCGGCTTCAACCCGCTGCAGTCGTCTACCCTATCCGGCGTCGCTCAGCGCCTCGGCGTCACACCGATGCAGGTCGCGCTCGCCTGGCTACTCGGTCGCGCGCCCAATATCCTGCTCATTCCCGGCACCTCATCGGTCGCACATCTCATTGAGAACCTTGCCGCAGCCGAACTCGATCTGCCGGAGGATGCCGCCAGGGAATTGGACGGAGTAGCGATGGCCGCCTGACAGCGGGCTGGCGACCATCCAGGGAAGCGGCTCCCTTGCCCCCGCTCCGATCCAGTCTAGTTGATGCTTGCGGTGTTCGCCGGCTCCGCCGGCCGCGTCTCATCAGAATAAGGCACGCGGTAGCCGTTCGCTGCCAGCCAGTCGATCGCCGCTTTCGGCTCGTCGGTCTGGATGATGGTGGCGCCGCGCTCGGCCCAGAAGCCGTACGTCTCGCGCGGCAGACTGGCGAGCACCGCCAACTCGTCGCCGCGACCGCCGGCAAGGAAGCCGCCCGGCTTATTGACGATAGCGTAGGTATTGGCCCAGATGTGCCAGTCGCCCCTTATCGCCGCCGCGCGCATACGGGGGCTGAACAGCGGACCGCCGGTGTCGGTCAGCGTCTCCGATCCCGCGCGCCAGTTGATCATCTCGACCGCGCGCGGCGAAAAGATCCCGCTGACTTTCTCGGCGAAACCGGCGTCGCGAACCGCGTCATCGGCGATAATCGGCATGAACTGGAAACCACTGCCGATCGCGCCCATGGCGGCTTTGACAGTGGTGATTCTGGCCGGATTCCACAGGTTCTCCTTGACGATCACCTGTTCGGCCATGCCCAGATCGCGCGCGACTGCGATCATGCCGGCCAGGCTGTCGACATCGAGCTTGTTGTCGATGTTGATGAGTATCCTGTCCTTGGTCGCCATCAGCATTTCGCGCAGCGTCGAAACCGGCTCATCGGTGACAGCGCCGGTGCCTTCGATCACCAGTCTGCAGGTTTTGAGCTCGGCCAGCGTGCGCTTGACCACCTCGCCATTGCAATTCGTCGTGCGGTCGAGCCAGCTGTCATGCATGACGACGAACTGGCCGTCCTTCGAGCGCCTGACGTCGACCTCGACGATTTCGGCACCCAGCGCGATCGATGCCTCGACGGCGGCGATCGAGTTCTCCGCATAGAGCGTCTTGCGGGCCTGCATACTGCCGGCGCGGTGTGCCGCCACCATGACATGGTCGCGCCACTGGTTGGCGTGTTCGAAACGGTCGAGAATTTGTCTGGCGCGTGTTTCGCCTGCCGATGCCGTGCCTGTGAAGAGCACCGAGGCGGCGGCAAGCAGAAGGTTCAGCCAGGTCGTTCGCATGAGAATCGCTCCGTACCGGATGCAAACCCGGTTAAGCGACACACGTGACAGCCTGGTGAACAAAGCCGGCTTCGCAAATGCCGGAAGTCCGGTCAATGCCGGCTGGAGCGGCCGTTCTGAAACCTCGAACCGGCAATCAGCAGGTCGCCGGCAATCAGCTTGCCGAGATGCTTGGCGCGCCCATATCTGGTCCGCTCCGCGGC
>NZ_RZSW01000644.1:0-2952 GCF_003997375.1 Mesorhizobium sp. M5C.F.Ca.IN.020.29.1.1
GTCGAGGGTCGTCTTGCCTGTCTCGCCTGGCAGGCAGCCGACCGGATCGACAGCCCCCGCATCTAGGGCGGCGATTGCGGTTACCAGATGATATTACGAAGATTTAATTTATCGGGTCGGTGTCGCCCGCTCGCCAGATGCATGGCTGGAGTGGAACCTTGATGAAGAGGAGTAGCGCCGACCTGAAACAACAAACCCGGCTTGCGGAGGGTTGTTGGCGATCAGCACCATGCGGAAATGGATAACAAGAACAAATTGCCGACAGGGATCACCAGCTCGCATGTCTTCCCGGCTCTGTCCTGCCGGCCATCGAAGCCTCTTATGTGCCGATCCCGTCTGTCCGCCCGAGATAGCCGTTGGCGATCTCGCGCATCCGTTTGGCGTCGAAGCTCGGGCCGTGGCCGCCATGACCGATGC
This sequence comes from Mesorhizobium sp. M5C.F.Ca.IN.020.29.1.1, assembly GCF_003997375.1. Lineage (NCBI taxonomy): Bacteria > Pseudomonadati > Pseudomonadota > Alphaproteobacteria > Hyphomicrobiales > Phyllobacteriaceae > Mesorhizobium > Mesorhizobium sp. M5C.F.Ca.IN.020.29.1.1. The sequence goes on from NZ_RZSW01000644.1 coordinate 418, forward strand.
GGATCGGCAGATCGAGCAGCCGCTGCATCGTCCGGCGATAGGCTGATCGGTCGGAGTCCGGCAGGTCGTCGATCAGCATCGCGTCGTAGATGGCGTCGCCGGCGAAGAACAGGCCGTCGGCCTCGTCGAACAACGCGATCGAATCGGGCGAATGGCCGGGCAGATGCAGCACGCGGAACAGCCGGTCACCGAGATCGACCGTGTCGCCCTCGTCAAGTGTTCGCATCAGCGGCGCCGGCGGAATCTTGTAATCGGCGGCTTTCCAGCCGGGCGCCGGCAACTTCGAGACGGCGTCTTCGAGATCGTGGAACATGTGGGCGTAGGTGACGGCGTCATCCATGCTGTTGAAATACGCGGCGCTGTGTCTCGGCCCGGCCCGCAGCGGGAATTCGTGCAGCGAGCCGACATGGTCGAGATGGATATGGGTGGCGACGACGAGCAGCGGCTTGCCCGCCGGCGTGTCGATCTCCGGCGCCAGCGGGCGGATGCCCATGCCGGTGTCGACAAGCAGGTCGATGTCGCGGCCGCGAAGATGCCAGATGTTGGCGCGCACGAAATCATGCACGAACGGCTCCGTCAGCATGGTTGTAACGGTGTCGACCTTCGTCTTGCTGAACCAGTCAAGCATCACAAGATATCCGGCATCAGAAGAGGCCGGCATCAGACGAACGGTTTTCCAACCTTGTATTTTTCTGGAACCAGTCGCTTCAGATAGGCCATGCCTGCATCGGAGAGTTGGTTGACCTCCGGCAGCATGAAATCGTCGGGCATGTGGCGGGTCTTGCCGGCGACGTTTTTCAGCGGCACCTTCTTCAGCACGGTTTTCTTGCCGTCATATTGCAGCGCCACCGAGCCGCCGCCCTGTTCGGCGACAGCGACGGCAAAAACGCCGGCGTCGAAAGCTTCCTGCGCATCGACGGCGTTGATGGCGCCGACATAGCCGCGCGGCATGTAGCCGAGCGCATCGACACGCGCCCGCTTGCCCGGCAATCCTTCGGCTAGCGCGCGCTCGAGGGCGGCCGGCAGGTCGCTGCCCGACAGCTTGACGTTGCCATGCGCATCGCGCTCCAGTTTCTCCGGCGGGACAAGGCTTTCGACCAGTGCCTTGCCGTCGGCGGTGCTGACGCCTTCGGACACGGCAACGATGCAGCGCTTGTGGCGGTCGAGCGTGGCGCGCACGTCGTCGATGAAGGCCGCAGCCGAGAACGGCCGCTCCGGCACATAGACGAGATGCGGGCCGCTGTCGGGGTCAAGCTGCCATGCGGCAGCGGCGGCGGTGAGGAAGCCGGCATGCCGCCCCATGACGATGCCGACATAGATACCCGGCAGAGCCCGGAAGTCGAGGTCGACCGAGAGGAAGGCGCCGGAGACGAACTCGGCTGCCGAAATGAAGCCGGGCGTGTGGTCGTTCTCCTCGAGATCGTTGTCGATGGTTTTCGGCGCATGGACGAAAGCTATCTTGCCGCCGGCGGCATCGGTCAGGATCTGCTGCGTGCCCGACGTATCGTGGCCGCCGATATAGATGAACGCGTCGGCGCCGGCCTTCTTCAGACCGTTGAGGATGATCTCGCAATAGGCGTCATCCGGCTTGTCGCGCGTCGAGCCAAGCGCGGCGCTCGGCGTTGCCGCAATCAGCCGCAGCCGATCCTCTGGAATCGCTGAGAGATCGATATAGTTGCCGTCACGAATGCCGCGCACGCCATGGATCGAGCCCAGGACCTTAGCGCCGGGATGCCGCTTGCGGATTTCGAGCGCAGCGCCCACCATCGTCTGGTTGATGACGGCGGTCGGACCGCCGCCTTGCGCGATCACAAAAGTTCCGGACATGCTTCACGTCTCCCGAGCAGTGGCTTTGCAGGCACATTCGCCTGTCTTGCGAGATCACGCAACGGGAGAGTCGAGCGGCCGCGCCGGCCACGCTATCGGATCACACGACGACCGGGAGGGTCAGACGACGACGACCGGGTTCTTCCTGGAGACGCGGCTGTAGAGGTCGATGATGTCCTGGTTGATCAGGCGAACGCAGCCCGACGACATCGCCTGGCCGATGCTCCACCATTCGGGCGAACCATGGATGCGGTAGCCGGTGTCGTGGCCGTTCTGGTAGATGTACAGCGCGCGCGCGCCGAGCGGGTTGTCGAGGCCGCCGGGTTGCCCGGCCTGCCATTTCACCAGTTCCGGCTTGCGGGCGATCATCTCGGCCGGCGGCGTCCAGGTCGGCCATTCCTTGCCGTACTGAATGTTGGCGCGGCCGGACCAGCGGAAGCCTTCCTTGCCGATGCCGACGCCGTAGCGGATCGCGTCACCGCCGGGCTGCACCAGGTAGAGCAGCCGCTCCTGCGAATGGACGACGATGGTGCCGGGCTGCTCGCCGGTCGGGTCGACGACGATCTGGCGACGGAACTCCGGCTTGACTTTGAGGTAGGGCACTTCCGGCAGCGTGAAGCCGCCGTCGGTGACGGAGGCATACATCACATCGGGACTGGTGATGTTCTTGTCGACGCTGATGCTCGGGCGGATGGGGGTGATCGCGCC
>NZ_RZSW01000645.1:0-2951 GCF_003997375.1 Mesorhizobium sp. M5C.F.Ca.IN.020.29.1.1
GGTGACGGTCGTCGGGCGGCCCGACGACGGTCACCAGTGTTCCTCCGGCCCGAATCAGGCCCGCGGACCGCTTCTGGATGTCGCCGCCGATAACATCGAACACCAGATCGACGCCGCCGACGTCTTCCAGGGCGTCGTTCTCGAGGTCGACGAACTCGTTCGCGCCGAAGTCGAGCGCCTTCTGACGGTCGGCAGCGCGTCCGGTGCCAATGACGTAGGCACCGGCCTCTCGTGCGAGTTGCGTCACCATCGACCCGACTGCGCCGGCCGCACCATGCGCAAGGACGCTCCGCCCGGCCTGAAGGCGGCCATGGTCGAACAGACCCTGCCACGCAGTCAGGCCCGAGATCGGCAAGCTAGCGCCTACCGTGAAGTCGACGTCGCCTGGCAGCGGCGCGACGTTGCGTGCCTCGATAGCTATATACTCCGCCAGGGTGCCGTCGCGATGCCAATCGGCGAGGCCGAACACCCGCTGCCCCACCGACAGTCCGGTCGTACCGTAGCCGAGGGCGGTGACCACTCCGGCCAGCTCGTGCCCGGGGATCGATGGCGTCCGGTCACGGTCCACGCGATCGGTCCAGGTCGAGGGCCACGCCAGCTCAGTCGGGACGAATCCCGACGCATGAACCTGAACGACAACGTCGTTTATCGCCGCCTGCGGCTCGGGTCGCTCCGCTAGCTTCATCCCGGCCGTTCCCGCAGCCTGGTCCGTCACAACGATTGCCTTCATCACCCATCTGCCTGTGTGTGGTAGGTCATCATTTTTCGAATTCCTTTGCGGACGAGCGAAAAATGGGAAGGCTAAACTCGATGGGTCCACTGACCTTTGGTTATGGAGCCGATGCCATCGACGCGGCGCGCAAAAGTCAACGGTGCGATGGCTAGCCTCCGGTCACTCGCTTCCTTTTCGCACGGTTTCGACATCGAGCGAGCCTCCTGGGAGAGCCTTCAGAAGTTCCTTCTCGGGCTTGGTCAGAAAAAGCCAAGCCGCCCAGTTTGACGGCTGCAGCACTACAATCTGACGATTGTGAAAAGGAGCGATGTCTGGGCCCGGTTCGGTTGTCAGCGTCGTGAACGCCGAGGGATGATTGCCTTGGCCCTCGCGCCATATGCCGGCGATCACCATGAATGGCGCTCCATTGAGCGTGAAACGATGCTTCGTTTTTGGGTATTTGGCGCCGGTAAACTCGAAAAATGCCGATGCCGGAATGAGGCACCGGTTGCTGTTGGCGAAATTTCTTCCTTCCGACCGGAAATTGAAGACTGGCCCGCCCTTGGGTCCTGACGGCGGGAAGCTGAAATTCATCGGCACCAGCTCAATCCCGTTGCCGGCAGCGCGCATGACCGGCGCCATGTCGTTGATCCGGATGTCGTCGCTCTCAGGAAGGTCGAGTTCGCTCTGCTGCGTGGGAATGCCAAGCTCGAGCGCCTGCATCATCTTGCAGTATTCCACCCACTTCACATGCTGTTCGTACGCGTTGCACATGTCTAAAGTTATGCCAGATCGAAAGATCTTTCGAGAGGGGGCGTCTCCCTGTCGGGACCGGACTGTCGGCGAAGCTGAAGCCCCGCGAGGCGGGTCTTCACCCTTCGGGCGTCCATCCCGTGACGCGCAGCGACGGAGCGTCGTGCAAAAAAAGGAAGGGCTTCATGTTTGCGGCGCTGCGGCGATGGGCCGAACAGAGACGGGCGATCAGGCGGCGTTGGCAGGCGGACGCCCGCGCCCTCGTCATCGCTGATGAGGTTAATGCCTATTACGAAGCGCAGCGCCGTGCAGCCCGGGCGCGGGTGCGCGGCGACCGCGCCGAATTCTTCCATTGGGCCAAGGTGGCTGCCGAGGTCGCCCGGCTGACGCCGCGAGCGGAAATGGATGTGGACGTCGTGCGGGCGATCGCGGGCGGGGAAGAGCGTCGCCAACGCTGATGCTCGATTGCCTTGCCGCTTGCGCGCTACGTCTGGCAAGGCAAGCTGCGCCGCGGCCCGCAGCTCTCTGGACTCGAACATTTGCTACTTGCCGGCCGCGCCCTTGCCAGCCTTGCTCTTCGCGGCCTCCGGTTGCTGCCCCCCATATCGGGGGCGGAATCGAATGGAAGGGAGCGCGACATAGTGCGTGCGGGAGAAAGATGGAAAAAGCAGACCTGGAAGAGCTGAAGGACAAGGTGCCCTGCGCCGCGGTGCTGGAACGCGCGGGCTTCGCCCTCGACGTCAAGGAGAGCACCCGCAAGGCGATGAAGTATCGCCGCGACGCGGCGATCATCATCGTCATCCATGACGGCAAAGGCTGGTTCGACCCACTTTCCGATGGCAAGGGCGATGTCTTCCGCCTGGTCGAGCATCTCGAGGGCGTGCCTTTCGTCCAGGCCATGAATGATATCGCTGGTCTCGTCGGCTTTGTTCCCATCGAGCCGGTCTGGCACCGCGAGTCCCGCAACCGCGAGCCCGACCTGTCCGTTGCCGAACGCTGGCAGGCGCGGCGCAAGCCATGGCGCGGATCGGCGACCTGGCGCTATCTCACCGATGCTCGCAGACTGCCCGAACGCATCGTCCGCGCCGCGATCGGTGCCAACGTCCTGCGCGAGGGCCCGCATGGCAGCATGTGGGCGACGCACCTCAATGCCGATGGCGCCGTCACCGGCTGGGAAGAGCGCGGACCGGACTGGCGCGGCTTTGCCACCGGGGGCGCCAAGGTGCTGTTCCGGCTCGGCCGGCCCGATGCGCTTCGCCTCTGCGTCACCGAGGCGGCGATCGACGCTATGAGCCTCGCCGCACTTGAAGCCCTTCGCGCCGACACCCTCTATCTCAGCACCGGCGGCGGCTGGTCGCCAGCGACTGACGCTGCCATTCGCCTGGTGGCAAAGCGGTCGGAGGCACGGCTTGTCGCGGCCACCGACAACAATGTGCAGGGCGACATCTATGCCGATCGCCTTCTCGCCCTGGCCGAGGAGGTCGGA
>NZ_RZSW01000646.1:0-2943 GCF_003997375.1 Mesorhizobium sp. M5C.F.Ca.IN.020.29.1.1
GTGCGCTTGTTCCACTCGACGTTGCCCTCGGGGCCTTCAAGCGTTTCGATCAGCTTCCAGGACAGGTCCTTGTTCTGGCTGGCCGCCATCATCGACCAACCGGCATAGCCGATGGTCGGGAACGTCTTGCCGGACGGCCCCTTCGGCATGGTCGTGACGCCGTAGTCTTCCGGCTTCATCCGCTCGGCTATCGCGATCAGTGCGTCCGGATCCTGATCAAGCATTGCGCAAGTCCCGGTGTAGAATCCGGCGACGATTTCGTTAAAACCCCAGTTGACGCTGTCCTTCGGTGCCAATCCCTTCTTGTAGAGATCGACGACCCAGGTCAGTCCCTTGATCCAGCCCTCGCTGTTCATCGTCGAGGTGCCGTCGTCGTTGAAGAATTTGTTGGACCCGGCCATCGTTGCGCCGAACATAATCCAGCCGTTGAGGCCGCCCGGCCCGCCGCGCAGGCAGTAGCCGTATTTGCCCGGAAGCTTGGAAACTTTCTCCGACGCCGCCACGAACTCGTCCATCGTCTTGGGCGGCTCGGCGACACCAGCCTCCTGGAACAGCTTCTTGTTGTAGAACATCGCCCGGAGATAGAAGCCATAGGGCAGCATGTAGGCGGTGTTGTTCACGTCGCGGCCGAGTTCAAGCGCGCGATCGGTGAGGCCCGAGGTGTGCTCCCATTTGGCAAGATAGGGTTCGAGGCTTTCGAGAAGGCCGTTGTTGGCATAGAGCGAGAGCCAGGTGTCCGGCATCTCCATGACGTCGGGGATTTCGCCGGCGGACACCATGGTCGCGAATTTCTGGAACGCCTCGCCCCAGGGCAGCGAGATGATTTCGACCTTCGTGCCCGGGTTGGCAGCCTCGAATTTGGAGACGATCGATTTCAGGGTTTCGGTGCGCTCGGGGCTGGTGATCACCTCCACGAGCTTCAGCGTCGTGTCGGCGAGTGCAGCACCCGACATCAGTACGGTGGCGAATGCGGCGATAAGAAGCTTCTTCATTTTCCGTTCCCTTCTTGTCTGGTTGCTTCAGGTCTTTTCTTCGGACGCGGCGTCGATCGCCGTTTCCAGGTCACTCCACAGCGCCTCGGTTCCCTCAAGGCCGACATGGAGACGCACGGACCGCGGATGGACGCCGAACGCCATCGCGGAATTGGGTTGGGCCTTCTGCTGCAGCACGACTTCGCCGGGCACAATGAGGCTTTCGTGGCCGCCCCAGGACACGCCCAGCTTGAACAGCTTGAGGCGGTCGGCAAACGTGCGGATATCGATGCCGTCGCGGAAGACAAATGAGAACAGGCCCGACGTGCCGGTGAGCCCCGCAGGAAGCTGGTTGGCCAACCCCGGATGACAGACCTTCTCCACGATCGGATGATCCTGCAGGCGCCGTGCGATTTCGAGGCCGGAGGCCTGATGCGCGCGCATCCGGATCGGCAGCGTGCGCAAGCCGCGGATCAAGAGCCAGGCGTCGAATGGCGACAGCTTGCCGCCGAGATATGGATAGGCTTCGCCGCGGATGCGGCCGATCAAGTCCTTCGAGCCCGCGACCACTCCGGCCACGACATCGCTGTGGCCACCCAGATACTTGGATGCGGAGTGGACCACAACGTCCACACCGAGCGACAGCGGCCGCTGGAAGACCGGGCTGGCCCAGCTGTTGTCGATGATGGTCGGGATGCCGCTGGACCTTGCCAGCGCAGCGAGCGCACCGATGTCATGCGTTTCCATGACCCAGCTGGTGGGGCTTTCCATATAGAACAGCTTGGCGCCAGGCAGGGCGCTCGCGACAGCCGCCTCGTCGCGCCCGTCGACATAGGTCACCTCGATGCGCATGCGCGCGAGCAGCGTCCCGAACAGCCGGAACGCGTCCGGGTAGATATGCCTGACCGCGACAATGCGGTCGCCCGGTTCGACGAAGCTCAGCACTGCCGATGAGATGGCGGACATGCCGCTCGCAAAACCAATGGCGTCCTCAGCGCCCTCCAGTTTTGCCAGCATTTCCTCGAACATGCGCACGGTCGGGTTCAGCCCGCGCGTGTAGGTCGGCCGCACTTTTTCGCCGCGGTATGTCTCGAGCATCTCGTCATAGTTCGGGAAGGTGAAGAGCGAGGTCTGCACGATCGGCGGAACGACGGCATCGAAGGCGTTGCCCTCGTCATGGGCGGCGATCAGCGACGCCTGGTCGAAAAAATCGGCACCGTTCATTTCGACATTTCCTCGATATCCTCTGCCACGATCTCGAGGATCTTCAGCGTTTTTCCGCGCGCCAGCTCCGCGTTCCTGGCGACGATGGCATCGAACAGCTCGCGGTGATACGGAAACGATCGCCGCGCGAAATCCTGCCGGTCGAAAGGATGGTCCCAGAAGCGCTCGAAAGCTTCGCGCATCTGCCCCAGGAGTTGGCGGAAAAGCGGGTTGTGCGTGGCGTCATAGACGGCCAGGTGAAAGGCCAAGTCTTCCGGACCCGACGTGCCGGTGGCGAGATGGACGCGCTCCATCTCGATGAGTTTTTCCTCGATCGTCCGCAGATCGTCGACTGTCCGCCGCCGCGCCGCGACCATGCTAGCCTCGGCCTCGATGCCGCGGCGTACCTCGAGGGTGTGCAAGAGGCCATCGCGCAGCTCTGCCGTATCGAGCGACAGCGGCAAATGGATCGTGCCGGCGGATATCGGCTTCAGCAGGTAGGTGCCGCTGCCTTTGCGGGTCTCGGTGACGCCGAGCGCTTCGAAACGCCCCATCGCCTCGCGTATCGTCGAGCGCCCGACGGAAAGCGCGGCCATCAATTCGCGTTCGGTCGGAAGCCGGTCACCGCTCTTCAGCGCAGCGCGCTCGACATAGTCGGCTAGCGCTTCCATAACCTGCTTGCCGCGGTCCAACGGCGGGAGCGTGGCGATTGCCACACGCGTGGCAGGTGCCCCGGGCAGTTCGCCGCGCGCTCGCATGGTGCCTACGC
>NZ_RZSW01000647.1:0-2939 GCF_003997375.1 Mesorhizobium sp. M5C.F.Ca.IN.020.29.1.1
TCTATGTATTGCGACTATCGGCAGCCGTGCAAGTCTGACCCTGCGGCAAGACTGGAAAGAAATCTTCCGCGCCAATGACAAGCCGATGGTCGCGGTTCCTCACCAACGCCGGGTTGAAGATCAATAAAAAAATGCAGTCGTTAATAATACCGTGATCGGCAGAAATTGACATTTCATTCTCGCTCTCGATGCTTCCGGAGAACTACATTCTGCTTCCCATGGGGTAGGCAAACGGGGTGTTCCAAAGCCGGAAAAACGGTGCTTATATGCGCGCTTCGCGAGCCTGATAGAGGGGCTTGGAAGAACATCAGGGAGTCCTCCATGAAAAAGAAACTGACTTTTGCGGCCGCGTTGCTGGCCGCAAGCGTCCTCGGCGGCATGGCCAATGCGAAACAGCTGGTCTACTGCTCGGAGGCGTCGCCGGCCGGCTTCGACCCGTCGCCGTGGAGCGGTGGCAACGACTTCGACGCGTCGTCGCGCACCATCTATTCGCGCCTGGTCGAGTTCGAACACGGCAAGACCACCATCACCCCCGGCCTCGCCGAGAGCTGGACGGTTTCCGACGACGGTCTCGAATACACGTTCAAGCTTCGGCCGGGTGTTAAGTTCCAGACCACCGACTACTTCACGCCGACGCGCGATCTCAACGCCGACGACGTGATCTTCTCCTTCGAACGCCAGTGGAAGAAGGAAAACCCATGGTTCGACTATCTGGCAGGCACCGGCTGGGAATATTTTGCCGGCATGGGCTTCCCGGATCTTCTCAAGGAAATCGTCAAGGTCGACGACCTGACGGTGAAATTCGTGCTGAACAAGCCTGAAGTCGCTTTCCTGCCGGACCTCGGCATGGATTTCGCTTCGATCGTCTCCAAGGAATATGCCGACCAACTCGACAAGGCCGGCACCAGGCAGCAACTCACCCAGAAGCCGATCGGCACCGGTCCGTTCCAGTTCGTCGACTACCAGGTCGATGCGGTCATCCGCTATGCGGCATGGGACGGCTACTATGGCGGCCGCCAGAAGATCGACGATCTGATCTTCGCCATCACGACTGATCCGGCCGTGCGCGCGCAGAAGCTGAAGGCAGGCGAGTGCGATATCATGTCGTATCCGGCGCCGGCCGACATTGCCGGCCTGAAAGCCGACCCAAACCTGAAGGTCGACGAGCAGGAAGGCCTTAACATCGGCTACATGGCCTATAACACGACCCAGCCGCCCTTCGACAAGGTCGAGGTCCGCAAGGCCCTCAACATGGCCGTCAACAAGCAGGCCATTCTCGATGCGGTCTATCAGGGCGCTGGCCAGGCGGCCATAAACCCGATCCCGCCGACGATGTGGTCCTATAACAAGGACATCAAGGACGATCCGTACGATCCGGACGCGGCCAAGAAGATGCTGACTGATGCCGGCGTCACGGATCTCTCGATGAAGATCTGGGCTATGCCCGTCAGCCGCCCGTACAATCCGAACGCCCAAAGAGTTGCGGAACTGATTCAGGCCGACTACGCCAAGATCGGCGTGAAGGCCGAGATCGTCAGCTACGAATGGACCGAGTATCGCGAACGCGGCAAGGCCAAGGACCGTGACGGCGCCTTCCAGCTGGGCTGGACCGGCGACAATGGCGATCCGGACAACTTCCTGTTCCTGCTCGGCTGCGATGCCATCGGCCAGTCCAACTATGCGATCTGGTGCAACCAGGAGTTCGAAGCTCTGCTGCAGAAGGGCAAGGCAACCACTGACGTCGCGGAGCGCACCAAGATCTACGAGGAAGCTCAGGTCGTGTTCAAGCGTGAGGCCCCGTGGCTGACCATCGCCCATTCCAAGGTCTTCATGCCGATGAATAAGAAAGTTACCGGCTTCGTCATGGACCCGCTCGGCATTCATCGGTTCGACGGCGTCGACGTCACCGAATAACTCCTGATAAATTGGACGGCGGCGCTGGACTTCCGGCGCCGCCGTTCTATGAAGTAAGATGCTCCGCTATCTCCTCCACAAGCTCGCCTTGATCATCCCGACGGTGTTCGGCATATCGCTGGCGGCGTTCGCTTTTGTCCGTCTTCTGCCGGGCGATCCGATCCTGGCCCTGGCCGGCGAGCGCGGCGTCAGCCCCGAACGCTACGCCGAGCTTATCGAGCGGTTTGGCTACAACCGGCCTTATGTCATCCAGTATCTGGAGTATATCGGCAGGGTCCTGACCGGCGACTTCGGTATATCGCTCGCCACCAAGCGGCCTGTGCTCGGTGAATTCCAGGCGCTGTTTCCGGCGACGCTGGAACTGGCGACGATCGCGCTGATCATTGCCGTGCTCATCGGCATTCCCGCCGGTATCTTCGCCGCGGTCAAGCGCGGATCCTGGTTCGACCAGGCGACGATGGGTGTGGCGCTGACCGGCTATTCGATGCCGATCTTCTGGTGGGGCCTGCTGCTCATCATCTTCTTCTCCGGCTATCTCGGCTGGACGCCGGTTTCCGGGCGCATCGGCCTTCAGTATTTCTTCAAGCCGACCACGGGGTTCATGCTGATCGACAGCCTGATCTCCGGCAAGAGCGGCGCTTTCAGGTCCGCCGCCAGTCATCTGGTCCTGCCGGCGATCGTGCTGGCGACGATTCCGCTCGCCGTTATAGCGCGGCAGACGCGGTCGGCGATGCTGGAGGTGCTGGGCGAAGACTATGTCCGCACCGCCCGCGCCAAGGGCCTGGCGCCGCGCCGCGTCATCGGGCTCCACGCTTTTCGCAATGCGCTGATCCCCGTCGTTACCACCATCGGCCTGCAGGTCGGCACGCTGATGGCCGGCGCCATCCTGACCGAAACGATCTTTTCGTGGCCCGGTATCGGCAAGTGGATGATCGACGCGATCGCCAAGCGCGACTATGTCGTCGTCCAGAGCGGCTTGCTGATCATCGCGCTAATTGTCATGGCGGTGAACCCCATCGTCGACG
>NZ_RZSW01000648.1:0-2933 GCF_003997375.1 Mesorhizobium sp. M5C.F.Ca.IN.020.29.1.1
GGAGATCGCCGAGGAGATCGGCCTGCCGGAGCTGATCCGTGCCGGCTCGGACGTACGCGGCCTGGACGGGCGCAAGCGCGTCAATCTGCGGGCTGATGCGCTGGAATCGCTGATCGCCGTGCTCTATCTCGACGGCGGACTGGAGGCGGCCCGCGCCTTCATCCGCAACTACTGGCGGCCGCGCTCGCAGGCCATCGGTGCCGCCCGCCGCGATGCCAAGACCGAACTGCAGGAATGGGCGCATCAGGCCGCAGGCGCCGTGCCGGTCTACATAATTGACAGCCGCGAGGGACCGGACCACGATCCGCTGTTCACCGTCAGCGTCAAGGTCGGCGCCTTTCCGCCGGCGACCGGCAGCGGGCGCTCCAAGCGCGAGGCCGAGCAAGCCGCCGCTACTGCACTGCTGTTGCGCGAAGGCGTCTGGCTAAGCAAGGGGAGCGCGGCATGACCGCCACCGAAGACGTTCCGCCGGCAGCAGGAGCCACCACCACGCACTCTGGCTTCGTCGCGTTGATCGGCGCGCCCAATGCGGGAAAATCGACGCTGGTCAACCAACTGGTCGGCGCCAAGGTGTCGATCGTCACCCACAAGGTGCAGACGACGCGCGCCATCGTGCGCGGCATTGCCATCCACAATAACGCCCAGATCGTCTTCGTCGACACGCCGGGCATCTTCAAGCCGAAGCGGCGGTTGGACACGGCGATGGTGACGACCGCCTGGGGCGGCGCCAAGGACGCCGACATCGTGCTGTTGCTGATCGACGCCGAGCGCGGCATCAGGGGCGACGCCGACGCGATCCTCGAACGGCTGAAGGATGTCCGCCAGCCGATGGTGCTGATCCTCAACAAGGTCGACGGGGTCAAGCCCGAGGCGCTGCTGGCCCTGTCGGCGGCAGCCAACGAAAAAGTGCCCTTCAAGCGCACTTTCATGGTCTCGGCGCTAACCGGGTCGGGCTGCAAGGACCTGCTCGACTATCTCTCGGAAACCCTGCCTGCCGGCCCCTGGTATTACCCGGAAGACCAGATCTCCGACCTGCCGATGCGTCAGCTGGCGGCCGAGATCACTCGCGAAAAGCTCTATCTCAGGCTGCATCAGGAACTGCCCTATTCCTCCCATATCGAGACCGAAAAATGGGAGGAGAAGAAGGACGGCTCGGTGCGCATCGACCAGACCATCTATGTCGAGCGTGACAGCCAGAAGAAGATCGTGCTCGGCCACAAGGGCGAGACGATCCGTGCCATCGGCCAGGCGGCACGCATGGAGATATCCGGTATCCTCGAACAGAAGGTGCATCTTTTCCTGTTCGTCAAGGTGCGCGAGAACTGGGGCGACGACCCCGAACGCTATCGCGAGATGGGGTTGGAGTTTCCACATTAACGTCACTATCGACACAGCTCTCCTGAGCCGGTTGGACGCCACGTAATTTCCCTGCCGAGTGCTCGCCGATCACCAGCGCGCGGCCCAAAAACCCAATCTTGATTTCGCCACCGAAGCGGTGACAAGCTCCGTTGATGGAGTGGCGCGACGAGGGAATCATTCTCGGCACCCGCAAGCATGGCGAAACCAGCGCCATTCTTGAGGTCATGACTCGTGCGCATGGCCGCCACCTCGGCCTTGTGCGCGGCGGCCGCTCGCGCAAGCAGCAGCCCGTTCTGCAGCCCGGCAACCGTGTCGACCTGTTGTGGCGGGCGCGGCTCGACGAACATCTTGGCACCTTTCAGGCCGAAGCGATCGAGATGAACGCCGCCCGGCTCATGGACAGCGCCGTCGCCATCTATGGGCTGCAAACCATGGCTGCGCATCTGCGCCTGCTGCCCGAGCGCGACGCTCATGGCGGCCTCTACGAGACGTTGGCCGTGATGATCGCCCACCTCGACGATACGGACGCCGCCGGCGAGCTGGTGGCGCGCTTCGAGTTGCTGATTCTCGACGAACTCGGCTTCGGCCTCGATCTCAGCCAGTGTGCTGCGACCGGCGCCAGGCAGGACCTTGCCTATGTCTCGCCGAAATCCGGGCGCGCCGTGTCACGCGCCGCAGGCGCGCCTTGGCGCGACAAGATGCTGGTGCTCCCCGCATTCCTGCAGCGCGGCTCCGGCCTGCGCGCCGATCCGGCGGCGATCGAGGATGCCTTCCGGCTGACCGGCTTCTTTTTTACCCGCCATGTCTACGAGCCGCGCGGGATCGAGGCGCCCGGTGCCCGCGCCGGCTTCCTCGCCGCCGTGCGCAAGCACCACGCGGCGGGCAAGGAGATTGGCGCCGAGACCGCCGCCGGAGAAAACATTACATGAGCAAAGTGGAACTCTATCCCGGCCGGGTCTCGCGGCTCGGCCTCGGCACCATTCCGCACGGCGACATCTCTAGATATACCGGCCTGGAATTGCTCCAGCGCATCATCGACAACAAATACCCGGCGCCGCCGATTTCGTTCCAGCTCAGTTTCGACCTGACCGAAGTGTCGGAAGGACGCGCGGTGTTCCGCGGCATGCCGAACGAGCGCTATCTCAATCCGCTGGGTGGGTGCATGGCGGCTGGGCCGCGACGCTCGGATTCGGCTCTTGCCTGCGGGGTGCAAACGCTGCTCGACAAGGGCGAGGTCTATACGACGGCGGAGTTCAAGGTGAACCTGACACGGCCGATCACGCGAAGACCGGCGAGGTGGTGTGCGAGGGCAGGGTGGTGCACAAGGGCCGCACATTGGCGGTTTCGGAAGCAACGCTGAAGGATGCCAACGGCAAGCTGCTGGCTTTCGGCACCGAAACGTGCTCGATCTTTCCGGCGGCCAATCTGGCGGCGCGCTGACTGCCGCATGACCCCGAAAATCGAATAGGTTTTCGGAAAGGATCATGCGGAAAATTAAGGCGCTACAGCGTCCTTTGCGCGTCCGAAAGGACGCGCGGCGCTGTAGTGTGGCCGTCTGGCCGCCGTATTTGCTG
>NZ_RZSW01000649.1:0-2928 GCF_003997375.1 Mesorhizobium sp. M5C.F.Ca.IN.020.29.1.1
CTGCTGTGCATCTCGGACTAGGCGTGCCGATGCAGTTGCCGCCTTGGCTGCTTGCCCTCGGCTATACGATGATCGGCTGGACCATCGGCCTGAATTTCACCAGGGCAATTCTGCAGCACGCGACGCGGGCGCTGCCGCAGATCGTCGGTTCGATCATCATCCTCATCGCCTTCTGCGGCGGTCTCGGCTTCATGATCAGTCATGTGCTCGGCATCGATCCGCTGACCGCCTATCTGGCGACCAGCCCCGGCGGCATGGACAGCGTCGCCATCATCGCCGCCGCCGCACAGCACGTCGACATCTCCTTCGTCATGGCGCTGCAATCGGCCCGCTTCCTCGTCGTGCTGCTGGTCGGACCGAGCGTGGCGCGGCTGGTGGCGCGAAGTCTGAGGGAATAGAGGTAATTTGCGGCTCCAGAAAGACCTGCGGCGCTGTCACCTAAATGGATCAGGCGCGACGCAATCTGCTCGCGGCCGCTGAAGGACCAGCCCAAGTCGCGCAGGACTGCGTCGTGTAGGTATAGGAAACGCCAGTCGTTCGGCCCCACTTGCCTCTCTTTGGCTGCTCCTGTATGAAAACCGCCATGATCAACCGCGCCACCTCCGTCGCTTCCCGTCAGACCGGCTTTGCTGGCGAGACCGTGCGCGCGCTTGCTTCCGCTCTGCTGCTTCTCGGCCTTATCGGCGATCGCCGGGTTCGCTGAAGGAGCGCCCGGCGGTCGAACCGCCGCTCACGCGCATGCTCCTTGGCCAGTCTCAAAATTGGCAAGTCACATCAAACGAATGAACATCTGGTAAAGGCGCCGCTCGGCACCAAATCCGCCTGAAGGCCGGATCCCGCGAGCCGCCGGGAGAGACGACAATGAACGCACGAGAAGAGATCCGCGCAGACAGCGGGGAGATGGGCAAGGATGCAGCCCGGGGCATGCCGGAGGCAGCCCGGAAATACCAACCCTACCCGACGGTCGGTCTCACCGACCGCATTTGGCCTTCGAAGGTCATCGACAAGGCGCCGATCTGGTGCTCGGTCGACCTGCGCGACGGCAACCAGGCGCTGATCGACCCGATGGGCCACGAGCGCAAGGCGCGCATGTTCGCCCTGCTCCTCGACATGGGCTTCAAAGAGATCGAGATCGGCTTCCCGTCGGCCTCGCAGACCGATTTCGATTTCGCCCGCTGGTGCATCGAAGAGGGCAATGTCTCAGCCGATGTCTCACTGCAGGTACTGGTGCAGTGCCGACCGGAACTGATCACACGCACCTTCGAGGCGCTGCAGGGCGCCACCAACCCGATCGTGCATTTCTATAATTCGACCAGCGAATTGCAGCGCCGCGTCGTCTTCGAGAAGGACGTTGCCGGCATCAGGCGGATCGCCACCGATGCGGCCAAGATGATCACCGACATGGCGGCGAAGGCCGGCGGCGGTTATCGTTTTGAATATTCGCCGGAGAGCTTTACCGGCACCGAGCTCGAAGTGGCGCTGGAAATCTGCAACGCCGTCACCGAAATCGTGAAGCCGACGGCGGAAAACAAGCTGATCATCAACCTGCCGTCCACGGTCGAGATGTCGACACCCAACATCTATGCCGATCGCATCGAATGGATGTGCCGCAATCTCGACAACCGCGAGAACCTGCTCATTTCGTTGCATCCGCACAACGACCGCGGCACCGGCGTTGCCACCACCGAACTCGGTCTGATGGCGGGTGCGGACCGCGTCGAAGGCACGCTGTTCGGCAATGGCGAGCGCACCGGCAATGTCGACATCGTCACGCTGGCGCTCAACATGTACACGCAAGGCGTCGATCCCGAGCTCGACTGCTCCGACATCAATCGGATGAAGGACGTCTATGAATATTCGAACCAGTTGAAGATCCCCGAGCGCCATCCCTATGTCGGCGAGCTCGTCTATACGGCCTTTTCAGGCTCGCACCAGGATGCCATCAACAAAGGCATGAAGGCGTTGCGCAAGGCCAACACGCCGTACTGGGAAGTGCCTTATCTGCCGATCGACCCGGCCGATGTCGGGCGCAATTACGAGGCGATCATCCGCATCAACTCGCAGTCCGGCAAGGGCGGCATCGCCTATGTGCTGCAGGCGGACTACGGCCTCAACCTGCCGCGCAACCTGCAGATCGAGTTCAGTCAAGCGATCCAGGCGATCACCGACGCCGAAGGCAAGGAGGTGCCGGCCAAGCGCATCTATCAGCGCTTTCTCGACACCTATGTCGATCAGCCCGGCGCGCGGCTGAAGTTCCTCGACCACCACACCTATCCGGACCTTGAGACCAAGGGGCGGCGTGCGGTGGAGGCCATCATCCTCGACAGGGGCAAGGAGGTGACGATTTCAGGCTCCGGAACCGGCCCGATCGACGGCTTTGTCGACGCGCTGTCGCGCCATGTCGGCGTGCCGATGTCGGTGCTCGACTATTCGGAGCACTCCATGCAGCGCGGCTCGAATGCCTCGGCCATCTCCTATGTCGAGATGGAGCATCCCGGCGGCAAGCTGTTCGGCGCCGGCATCAACACCAACATCGTGGCCGCTTCGCTGGAAGCCGTGGTTTCCGCCGCCAATCGCATTGTCGGCCGAAAGGTCGAGTAGAGCAATCCCAGGAAAAGTGTGTAGCGGTTTTCCGTCCGAATTGCGTAAAAACAAATACTTAGAGCCGTTCGTCGGTTCTACCAAAGATGAACCGCTCTAGACAAGCTGTCGAAAGCTAACAGCGCTGGAGCAAGATGAACCCACATGGTATCTTCTTGCTCTGGCCTTTCGCGCCATTAACCACCGGAAAATTATCCGGTGGGGTACGCGATCGCATAATGGATGCATGCTTGTATGGCAGTGCAGGCTCTATATGATTGCGTCTCAACCTGTGCCGACTTCGAAAGGATCGACACTTGCAGCATGCCACGCCTGCCGCCCCCGCAG
>NZ_RZSW01000064.1:0-18057 GCF_003997375.1 Mesorhizobium sp. M5C.F.Ca.IN.020.29.1.1
GTTTCGATACGGCCATCGTCGACCTTACCGAAGAACTCAGCGATCCCGTCGAAGTGCTGTTCGGCGTGCAGCTTGGCGGCGGCACCGATATCAACCAGGCCGTCGCCTATTGCGCCGACCGTATCGAGCGGCCAACCAAGTCGCATCTGGTGCTGATCACCGACCTCTACGAGGGCGGCAATGGCCAGGAGTTGCTGCGGCGGCTGGCGGCGCTGGTTCGATCCGGCGTCAATGTCGTCGTGCTTCTGGCACTGACCGACCAAGGCCGGCCCGGCTACGATCCGGCAATGGCAGGTTCGGTTGCCGCACTTGGCATTCCGGTCTTCGCCTGCACGCCGGATTTGTTTCCGGACATGATGGCGGCGGCATTGCGCCGGGAAGATATCGGCGCCTGGGCGGCGGGAGCCGACATCAAGTTGGTTCGCACCGAGGCCGAAGCGCCCAGGGCGAACGAGTGAGCCCCATGTCACAGAACGTTGCCGAGCTCCTGTCGCGGCTGGAAAAACGGCTGGACAGATCAGCGATCGTTTCGGCCGACGAGGCCGGACCGCGTTACAGGGAAGATCCCGACGGCAGGACCGGCGCACTGCCGGAGTTCGTGCTGCGTCCGCGCAGGACCGGCGAGGTGTCGGACATACTGCGCTTGTGCAACGAGGCGCGGCAGAGGCTTGTCGTCCAGGGTGGCCGAACCGGGCTTGCCGGTGCGGCTCGCATCCAGCCCGGCGAAGCGGTGCTGTCGGTGGAGCGCATGACGGCGATCGAGCCGCCCGACCGCGAGGCGGCAACGATCGTCGCCGAGGCCGGCGCACCACTACAGATGGTGCAGGACGCGGCCGATACGGCCGGCTTGCTGTTCGGCGTCGACATCGGCGCGCGCGGCACGGCCACGGTCGGCGGCAATGTCGCCACCAATGCCGGCGGTGTCCGGGTGCTGCGCTACGGCATGTACCGCGCGCAGGTGCTCGGCCTGGAAGCGGTACTTGCCGATGGCAGCATCCTGACGTCGCTCAAGGGCTTGCCCAAGGACAATTCCGGCTATGATCTCAACCAGCTGTTCATTGGCAGCGAAGGCACGCTGGGCGTCGTCACGCGCGCCTGCCTGCGACTGCACCCGAAGCCGGCCACCGAGGTCAACGCCTTCTGCGCGCTTGCTTCGCTCGACGCGGCGATAGCGCTGCTCGGTCTGCTCAGACAGAGACTTGGACCCCTGCTCTCGGCCTATGAAGTGAATTTCGCGCCGCTCTATGGCGCCATGGTCGCCGGCATGGATGCGCCGGCGCCGCTGCCCGTCGGCTCGCCCGTCTATGTGCTGGCCGAGATACAGGGCAGCGAGCCCGACCGCGACGGCGAACGTTTTGCCGATGTGCTGATGCAGGCGGTCGAGGACGGCGTGATCGACGACGTGGTGGTCTCGCAGTCGCCGCGCGAATTCCGCGCGCTGTGGGCGGTGCGAGAGGACGCCAATCGCTTCCTGTTTTCGATAAAAGGCCTGGTCGGCGTTGATGTCAGCATCCCGCTGGCGAGGATGGGCACTTTCCTGCGGGAAACGGAAGCTGCGGTCCAGGCCATTGACCGCAACGCCGACATCTACGTCTTCGGCCATCTCGGCGATGGCAATCTGCACTATCAGGTCCGCACGGTGGATTCGGCGGCGGCATACGACATCGTCTATCGCAGCGTGGCTGCGGCCGGCGGCGGCGTCTCGGCCGAGCATGGCATCGGCCTCGACAAGAAGGAATGGTTGCACCTTGTGCGCAGCGATGCCGAGATCGCAGCCATGCGGCGCTTGAAAGCGGCTTTCGATCCGAACAATATCCTCAATGCCGGGCGGGTTTTCGATCTCGGGCCCGCCTGAAACTCGAAGGCCGGTAGCGCCGGCCGCCTATTTGGGCATGCGCTTCAACCGCGCATGCGCCACCGCAATACGGGCGGCAAGCGCGGCGTTGTTGCGGACCAGCGCGATATTGGCCTTCAGGCTGCGACCCTGCGAAAGCTCGTTGATGCGGGCGAGCAGGAACGGCGTCAGTTCCTTGCGCCCGATGCCGCGTTTCTCGGCCTCTGCCACCGCTGCCGTGATCGTGCCGTCGATGAAGGCCGGATCGAGCGCATCCACTTCCGGAATTGGATTCGCGACGAGAATGCCGGTGCCCGAGCCGATCTGCTCGTGCAGCAGCATGGCCTGCGCAATGTCCTCGGGCGAATCGAGGCGGTGATCGGCTTTCAGTCCGCTGGAGCGCGTATAGAAGGCCGGAAAATCGTCGCTCTGACAGGCAATCACCGGCACGCGCTGGGTCTCCAAATATTCCAGCGTTTTTGCAATGTCGAGGATCGATTTTACGCCGGCGCAAACGACGGTCGTGCCGGTCTGGCCGAGTTCGGTCAGGTCGGCCGAGATATCGAAAGTGGCCTCGGCGCCACGATGCACGCCGCCGACGCCGCCGGTCGCGAAAATGCCGATGCCGGCGAGTGCGGCGATCCGCATCGTCGCCGAAACCGTGGTTCCGGCCGAGCCGACGCCCACCATGATGGCGGCGAGGTCGCGCCCGGAGGCCTTGACCACCTCCTTCGCCGCCGCCAGCTTTTCCAGCTCAGTGTCATCGAGCCCGACCTTGATCTTGCCGGCGACCACCGCGATCGTGGCGGGCACAGCACCGTTCTCGCGCACCACGGTTTCGACGCCGCGCGCGGTCTCCAGATTGGCCGGATAGGGCATGCCATGGGTGATGATCGTCGATTCCAGCGCCACCACCGCGCGGCCTTCCCGGAGTGCTGCGGCGACTTCGTCATTCAGGTGGAGAAGGGAAGGTTTCATCGTCATTTCGCTTTCAGGGTTGGCTCGCGTTCAGGCGGGAATGCGGTACATGCCGGCGGTGAGGAAGCGCGGCGACAGATCGGGATGAACGCTGGATTCGCTCTCGGTGGTCAGCGTGGCGAGCAGCGCGCCGGTGCGCGCAGCGTGAGGAACGGGATCTCCCGAAAGCACCTTGTACATGGTGCCGGCAATCATCGCGTCGCCGGCGCCGGTGATGTCGACGGCGCGGGCCGGGACGGAACGCATCGTCGCCACGCCGCTCTCGGTCGCCACCGCAAATCCATGAGCGCCCATGGTCACGATCACTTCGCCGGCGCCGGCCGCGCGCAGCGCCGCAGCAGCCTCCTTCGGCTTCAGCCGCTTGTCGGCATCGGTGATGCCAAGCATCGTGTTGGCCTCGTCGTGATTGGTGAACAAAAGATCGATGCCGGTCAGGTCCTTCGGCAGGCGTGCCGATTTCGGCGACGACACCGTGTCGACGGCGAGCTTGAAGCGCGCGCCCTGCTTGCGTGACATCAGCGCGGCGATCGTTGCGGCCGGCAAGTTGCAGTCGATGAACACCCATGTCGCCGAAGCAAGATGCGGCCAGAAACGGTCGAGATAGGACGGCGAAAACAGATCGAAGATCTCCATGTCGGCGATGCCGAGCACGAGATCGTTATTGAGGTCGAGGATCGCTGCATATTCCGCCGTCGGCCGCTCCGTGGTGGTGATCACCTGGCTGACATCGGCGCCGAGGTCGCGCAGTTGCCGTACCAGCGAGCGGCCGGTCTCGTCGTCGCCGATAATCGAGACGAAGCTTATGTCGACGCCGAGGCGGACAAGGTTCTCGGCGACGTTGCGGGCGACGCCGCCGAAGCTGCGATAGCCGTCGACCGGATTCGACGTCCCGAAGATCAGATCCTTCTTGGCGTGGTACTTGCGGTCCAGGACGGCGCCGCCGATGCAGATCATGCGCTTGGAGGCCGGCAACACATAGCCGCGACCAAGAATGTAGCCCTTGTTGACGAGTTGCACGATGTGGGCCGCGACGGTCGAACGGGCAATGCCAAGCGCGCTCGCAATGTCCTGCTGGCCGGCGAAAGGGTTCGCCGCGATGAGATCCAGCACTGCCTGTTCCTGTGCTCCAAGGTCGTCCATCGTCTCACCCGGCCCGCGCAAATCATGGCTGACGTTGATCAACAACAGACGGTCTTGTCAACATTTGTTTAAAGCGAGTGAAGGTCCGTCAATTGCTGGTACTGGTCGACGCTTGGCGCCGCATCACATTACTTATTGCCGACGGCAGGAACTTTGAAAGCAAGCGGATGAGCGAACAGGAGTTGATGTCGGAGCTGGAACGGTTGGTTTCCGAGGACCGGAACCCGAAGACGATGGATATCGACCTGCTGCCAACTATCGAGATCCTGCGCAAGATCAATGACGAGGACAGCGGCGTTCCGGCCGCTGTCGAGAAAGTCATTCCGGAAATTGCTGCCGCGGTAGACCGGATCGTTAGTGCGTTTCAAAAAGGCGCGCGGCTTGTCTACATCGGCGCCGGCACGAGCGGCCGGTTGGGAGTTCTCGACGCCTCGGAGTGTCCACCGACGTTCGGTGTGCCCGAGGACATGGTGCTCGGCCTGATCGCGGGCGGCCCCAAAGCGCTGATGCGGGCTGCGGAAGGCGCCGAGGATGATCCGCAACAAGGCAAGAAGGCACTGCAGGACATCAAGTTGACCGCCGACGATGTGGTGGTCGGCATCGCGGTCAGCGGCCGCACGCCTTATGTGATCGGCGGTTTGACCTACGCAAGGCAGGTGGGAGCGACGACAGTGGCGCTCTCCTGCAATCCCAGATCGACCATTGCCGGCATTGCCGACATTGCCATCTCTCCGTTTGTCGGCCCCGAGGTTCTCGCCGGCTCGACCCGGCTGAAATCGGGAACCGCGCAAAAGCTGGTTCTCAACATGCTGACGACAGCCAGCATGATTCGGATCGGCAAGAGCTATCAGAACCTGATGGTCGACCTTAATCCCAGCAACAAGAAACTCGTCGCCAGGGCGGTTGGGATCGTGATGCAGACCACCGGCTGCACAGCGCAGCAGGCACGACAGGCGCTCGACCAGACCGGCAAAGACGTGAAGCTGGCGATAATGGTGACAATCACCGGCATGAGCGTGAAAGAGGCGCGGCAAGCCCTCGACAATGCGGGAGGATTCCTGCGAAAGGCGATAGGCGAAACGCCTGTGTGAGGATGAGGGCTGGCGGCGGCCGGCTGTGCAGGGACGGTCGGGCACCGCTTTACCGGCATGGGACTGTGGATCGACCTCGACAAAGGCAAGGCATGGACCCTTGCTCGCCAAACGGATCCATCCGACACATCATTCAACAGCGGAATCGCTTCGCCAATCGGTCGGCGATCTCGCCAATGGAGCCTAACAAATCATGATTGCGAAAAGTGACCAGCCAATCTGGGCCGTCGGCCTGATGACCGGCACCGTCCTCGACGGCAATATCGACGTCGCGCTGATCAAGACCGATGGCGAGCGGATCGCGGATTTCGGCACCTATACGCTGGCACCCTACCCCAGGTCGATCCGGACCCTGCTGGAGGAGACGCTGGATCAGGCCAGGGTGTGGAATTTCACCGGACCGGAGCCGGCGATCTTTCGCGAAGCTGAAGAAGCGCTGACGCGCGCCCAGTCAGCGGCAGTCAAGGACCTGGTCGAAAGCTACGGATTGAAGATGGCCGATATCGGGGTCGTCGGCTTCCATGGCCAGACCGTGCTGCATCGTGCTCCGCAAGTCGGCCGGCCCGGCCAGACCCGCCAGCTCGGCGATGGCGAGTTGATGCATGCCATCCTGGATACAAAGATTGCCTACGACTTCCGCTCGGCCGACATGCGCGCCGGCGGGCAAGGGGCGCCGCTGTCCGCGGCCTATCACGCCGCGCTGCTACGCGATGCCGACGCCAGCGGCGACACGGCCGTTCTCAATCTCGGCGGCGTCGCCAACGTCACGTGGTGGGATGGCAAGGACAATGTCGTTGCCTTCGACACCGGACCGGCCAATGCGCCGTTGAACGATTTCATCAAGTCCAAAGGGCTCGGCGAAATGGACCGCGACGGCGCGCTGGCCCGCGCCGGCACTGTCGACGAAGCGCGGCTGGCCACGCTCTTGCAGCATCCCTATGTGGCCAAGCCCTATCCAAAGTCGCTGGACCGGTTCGACTTCGGCGCAGCCATGGCGGATGGGATGAGCGCTGAGGATGGCGCTGCACTGCTGACGGCCTTCACCGCCGCCGCCGTCGGCAAAGCGCTCGACCTCCTGCCGCACCGGCCGAAGCGGCTGGTGGTCAGCGGTGGCGGCCGCCACAACCCGACGATCATGGCCATGCTCGCCAGCCGTGCCGGTATCGAAGCCGTGCCGGCGGAGGCGCTCGGCTGGAAGGGTGACGCGGTGGAGGCGGAGTGCTTTGCCTTCCTTGCGGTTCGCGTGCTCAGGGGCCTGCCGATCAGCTTCCCGACCACCACTGGTGTGCCGCAGCCGATGCGCGGCGGACGCCTCGCCGGCCAATCAAGCCGACAATTCTTCTACAGGAAGACGCGGCTGCGGCCGACGGGAAGATCGGGAAGCACGCCGAAAGGCCGATAACCCCGACGCTCATAGACCTTGACCGCCTGGGGATTGAACGTCTCGATCAGCCGCGTGGCTCCGCGACTACACGGACCGCGGCGAACGCCACACCGCCGCTGAGGCCGCGACCAGCATGAGCAACGCTGCGACCACGGCCGATGCCGCAAAACCAAAGCTGGAATAAAGCGGTCCGAAGGCCGTGGTTCCGACAAACACCGCGAGATAGGTCACGGCGCTGTTCAGACCCATGATCGTGCCGCGCCGCGCCGGATCGAGCGCCGAGAGGCGCATCACCAGGACGTTCAGTCCGAAATGATTGGCAAGGCCCCACGCCGCCACCATCGCGATGGTCAGGCCGAAGCTGCCGCTTGCCGCGGCAAGCGCGACATAGACGACCGCTACGAGAAGATAGGCGAACGGCATGACGCGTCGCGCGCCAAGGCGATCGATCACGCCGTCGAGAAGCGCCGCCATGCCGAAGCCGGCGCCATAGGCGAGCGCGGCCAAGCCGTTGGCGCTGACCGGCCGTCCCAAGCCATTGTGAAGATGATCGCCGAGATACCCGTAGACACCGTAGAAGGCGGTCATGAAGGTGCCGCAGGCGACCAGAAGCGGCACTATGCCGGGCACGGCCAAAGCGCCGAGCGGCGTCGGCGCCGGGCCGCTTTTCCTGACATCGCTCAGCGACGTCAGCGTAAGACCGGTCAATGCGAGCGCCGCAAGGACCGCTACCGCCGCAAAAACAGCGCGCCAATGCACGAGGTCGGCAAGCACCGCCGATAATGAGACGCCGGCCACCATGCTGAGGGTCCATCCGGTCAGCACGACGCCGATCGTCCCGCTTTGGCGGCCAGGCGGCGCAATCGCTGCCGAGCTGGCATAGATTGCCGGCATGGCGACACCGGCAGCGATGCCGGCGAGAAGCTGGGCCGCAACCAGCGTTGTTACCGTCGGCGCGGCAGCGCTGGAGACAAGTGCTATCGCCAGCAGCAGCAACGCCCCTTGCAGCATGCGGCGGGCGCCGAGCCGATCTATATAGCGCGCCAGGAACAAGGCGCTTGCCGACGTGCCAAGACCGAACGCAGCGGACGCGATCATGACGGCCGGCACGCTCGTCGTAAACGACGCGGCCACTGCCGGTGCTATCGGACCGAGGACCAGCGAGTTGGAGCCGATCACGGCTATGCATCCGGTCAGCAGATAAGCGAGCGCCGGGATAGGCGGCCTTGCCGTCAAAGTTGCGGCTTGATCACTGTTCGACATATGGCCATAATGGCCGTATTAAATTCTGTATCAATAAGGAACTTCATTATGGATGAAGAAACAGATGGCGTTCAGCAGAACCGGCCTGCTGCCCGCGACGTTGACGCAACCGACCGAAAGATATTAGGCGTTCTGGTCGATGACGCCACGATCAGCTATGCCGAGCTCGGTGATCGCGTCGGCCTGTCGCCGCCGGCAGCGCATGAACGGGTGAAGCGGCTTCGGCGCAGCGGCGCCATCCGCAACACCGCGGCGATCATCGATCCCAAGGCGGTGCGCAAGCCGTTGCTCGCTTTCGTGCACATCGACACCAAGGGTTGGGGAAAGACCCCCGAACTGATGGCGATTTCCGAGCACCCCGAAGTCGAGGAGATTCATTCGGTGGCCGGCGACACATGCATGCTGATCAAGGTCCGCACCGAGGACACTCGGGCGCTCGAAGGCCTGCTGTCGCGGCTTTACGAAACGCCCGGCGTCACCTCGACACGAAGCTACGTGGTTCTGTCGACCTATCTCGAGCGGCCGGTGCAGCCCGGGATCACGACAGAATGGCCGTCGCCCCGGCACATGGCCAAGCCGCTGTATTAGTTCAAACGATCTTCACGCACGTATCCAAAATCGAACCGGGAACGTCTTAGCTATCGGGTGCCTTGTCACGATCGAGGGACCGGTTCGTTCGCCGGTTCTCGATCATGACGGGAAGGCCTGCTGCGCAACCGGAGACGTGCAATGAGAAAATTGATCGTGGGCAGCTTCATTTCGCTGGACGGCGTCATCGAAGCACCAATGGACTGGGCTTCGCCCTTCTTCGACGAAGAAGCCAGGGAGCATTCTTACCAAAAGGCTGGCGAGGCGGATTTTTTCCTGCTCGGTCGCGTGACCTATGAAATGTTTTCGGCGCGCTGGCCGCAGGTCAAGGGTAGCAAGTATATGGATCGCATGAACGGGCTGAAGAAGCTTGTCGCATCACGCAGCCTCAAAGACGTGAGCTGGAACGCGTCGCTGATCGAGGGTGATGTCGCCGCCGAAATCGCCAGGATCAAGCAGCAGGCCGGCGGGGACATACTGAAATATGGGGTGAGCAATCTCGACCAGACGCTGCTCGCCAACAAGCTAGTCGACGAGTATCAGCTCTCCATCGTGCCCACCCGTGTGGGCCATGGCAAACGCGCTTTCCAGGATATCGACCCGTCCCTGGTCAAGCTGGAGCTTGTGAACACGCACCGGTTCAAGAACGGCGTCATCACGCTGACCTATATCCCACGGTGATCCGTCTCTGGATATTGATACCACGAAGATGCAGCCAAGAATCGATCCAACCGGGCTTTTTGACGTCCGCTACGCCGCGTTCCTGGAGACGGTCGCACATTTGCGCGGACGGCTGCACCGCTACTGTGCACGCATGACAGGTTCGACGCTCGACGGCGAAGACGTCATGCAGGAGGCCCTGTTCGAAGCCTATCGGAAGATCGAGAAGCTTGACGATCCGAGCGCTCTTCGCCCTTGGCTGTTTCGCATTGCGCATAATCGCTGCATCGATTTCCTGCGAAGCAGACAAGCGCGCGAGCGTGCGGAGGCCAATTTCGTCGAAAACGAAATCATCCTGCCGATCGAGCCGCCGGGCCAGGGCGCCGATCGCGCGATCGAACGGCTGGTGATCCACCTGCCGCCCAAGGAACGCGCCTGCGTCCTGCTCAAGGATGTATTCGACTATTCGCTGGAAGAGATCGCCGGCCTCGTCGGCTCGACCGTGGGTGGCGTCAAGGCGGCGTTGAGCCGTGGACGCTCCAAGCTGGCGATGCTGCCAAACGAACCAGACGTCCGTTCGGAGTCCCAGCGCAATGCCGAGCTTTCAAAATTGCTCAACCGCTATGTCGAGCTTTTCAATCGCCGTGACTGGGATGGCGTGCGGGCGTTGACCAGCGCCGATGCCCAATTGCGGGTCGCGGATTGCTTCAAGGGCCAGTTGTTGGAATCGCCCTATTTTGTCGAGTATGAAAACGCCCAAATGACCTGGAAGATGGTGACTGGCGAGATCGATGGCGAAGCGGTGCTGCTCGTGCTCCACCGCGGCGAAGGCGGTTGGAAACCAGCCCATCCGGTTCGGATCGAAGCGATCGACGGGGTCATAAACCGCATTGCCGATTATTACGCCTGTCCCTGGATAATGCCGGAGGCCAGAGCGGTGTTCGTTTCCATCCCCAACCAACCGGCGCATGCCCGGGCAACAAACGGGACGATGCAAGTGTCCCTAGTGAAATGATGCCGGACAAGACATAGGCGCCTTACTGAAGCTTCGCCTGCAGGGCGTTGACGTCATCCGTGGTCATCTCGCCGTCGGTCGTCACCTTGCCGTCGACGATCTTCCAGAGGCGAAACGGGCCGGTGATGTCGCCGTATTTGTCGAATGCGACCGGGCCGATGACGCCTTCGTAACGGATCGGCTTGCCATCCTTGATCAGGCCGAGCGCCTTGGCGAACTCGTCCTTGCCGGCATAGATCGGCGTGCCGTCCGGATCGACCGCCTTGTAGATCGCGTCCTTGATCTTGGCCGGGTCCTCGGAACCGGCAATGGCTATGGCCAACCCGACGATAGCGCCGGCATCATAGGACCGGTCGGCTGCCGGGTTGGATGGTTCGATACCGGAAAATTCCTTGTAGTTCTTGGTGAAATATTCGGTCGATGCGGTCGGGCTGGTGCCCGACG
Organism: Mesorhizobium sp. M5C.F.Ca.IN.020.29.1.1; assembly: GCF_003997375.1. NCBI lineage: Bacteria > Pseudomonadati > Pseudomonadota > Alphaproteobacteria > Hyphomicrobiales > Phyllobacteriaceae > Mesorhizobium > Mesorhizobium sp. M5C.F.Ca.IN.020.29.1.1. Next base: position 10,398 of record NZ_RZSW01000064.1, read on the forward strand.
AAGTGCCATAGGCGTCCTTCAGGTAATCGGCGCCGACGGATTCGATGAAATCCGGGCTGTTCATGCCGTCATTGAGCAGAAATTTCTGGACGCCGCCTTGCGAAATCCAGGTGCGGGCGATGGTTGCGCCGTCGACAGGCGTGCTGACGAGATAAAGCCCGTCCGGCTCGCCTGATATCGCCGCGGTCACTTCCGAGGCATAGCTCGACTGCTTTTCATTGTAAGGCGTGTCGGAGACGATGGTGCCGCCGAGCGCCTTATAGGCGCGCGAGAATTCGGCCACCATGTTGACGCCGAAGTCGTTGTTGACGTGGATGACCGACAGCTTCTTGAAGCCCTTGTCTATGGCATATTTGGCGGCGGCGACCCCCTGCAGCGCATCCGAGGTGATGGTGCGGAAGAAGATGCCGTTGGTCTTGCCATCGCGCCCGAGCGCCGTCAGCGTCGGCGACGAGGAAGCGGGCGACACCTGGACGATCTTGGCCGGAGCGGTGACCGAGGTCAGGATCGGGATCGACACCGAAGAGATGATGCCGCCGATGATCACCGGCACCTTCTTGACCTGCACGAGCTGGGTCGCGGCGTCGACCGCAATGTTGCCTTGGCTCTGGCTGTCGCGCGTGTCGGTCGCGAGATCGCAACCGCGAACGCCGCCGGCGGCGTTGATATCGCGGAAGGCCATCTCGACCGATTTGGCGCCGGCTTGGCCGTATTCGCCGGCCGGGCCAGTCAGTTCCATGACGAGGCCAACGGTGATCTTGCAATCGGCGGCTTGCGCTGCACCTGCTGCCGTCAGCAGAGCTAGCGCGGTGGTGATCAGAAGTATCATCTTTGTCATTGTTGTTCCCCTTTCGTCACACGACTCTGGTTCAATTCATGTCTTGAGCCTGTTCAGCCTTCCGGCATCTGCAGCCAGGTTTCATGCAGATGCCGCCATTCAACGCCGTTGGGCGCCGATGAACTGGTGGTGAAAACGGCGCTCGAGCGACGACGGCTGTGCTTGCCGGCGCGCTGCTGTGCCTCGACGTAGCTGATGACGATCGTGTCGCAGGTCTGCCAGCCGGCCCGGATATCCTCGATCGCGATCGCGAAATCGCCGTCACAGGTGGCGCGGCTTGCCTTGATATGATCGAGCACCGCCTTACGATCGAGGACCTGCCCGCTCGGCGCGACCATGCAGAAGCCGTCACCCATGACGCGTTCGCAGCGGCTGAAATCCACCCTGTCGGCGCTCGCCCTGTCGAACCAGTCGACGAAGAAGCGATGCAGATCGACGATCTCTGCGCTTGCGCGTGAAAGCAGAGAGGGCTTCTCGTTCATGGCCGAGCTCAATTTCTTCCCGCGTTCAAATTGTAGTGCATAATCGAGCCATGGCGGCCGTGGCGGTCGCGCTCCAATGTATAAACGTCGCCCAGAGGCCCGCTGCTTTGCGCGATCACTGCGGCGATCCGCGCCCGGTCCTCGGCATCGAGCGCGACGTCCATGATCCCGGCATTGGCAAGGGCGTGCGCCTGGTTGCGAGCGCCGACGATGACGGCCGCCACTTGCGGCTGCTCCAGCACCCAGGCGCTGGCGATGGTGGCGATGTCGACGCAGTGGCGGTCGGCGACCGCCTTCAATGCCCCCAGCAGTTCCTGGAAGAGATCCCAGCCGCCGAAATCATCGATGATTAGCTTGTATTTGACCAGCGACCGGTTTTCGAGCGGCGGCGTCTGCGGCTCGGCGACATCAAGCCATCTCTCGCTGAGGAAGCCGCCCGCCACCGAACCGTAGCAGAGGAGACTGACGCCGTTCTGGCTGGCAAGTGTTGCAAGGCTGTTGGCCGGCCGCTGATCGAGCACGGAATATTGCAGCTGCTGGCTGACCAGCGGCACGCCGGCCGCTAGGATCTCGGCCAAATGCGGCGTGTCGAAATTGGTGGCGCCGACGTTGCGCACCTTGCCCTCCAGGCGGAGGTCGTTGAGCCAGCCCATCGCATCGACGTAACCGGGCACTGCATAATCCCACCAGTGGAACTGCACGAGATCGAGCCGTTCGGTCTTCAGCCGCCGCAGCGACTGGTCGACGATGCCTCTCACATAGTCGCGGCTGATATTCGCAAGCCTTTCCAAATCAGGCACCAGCTTGGTGTGCACCTTCATTTTGGTGGCGGCGTCGAGACCACGCTCACTGGCCAGCCGCAGCCGCGCCGCACCGATCAGTTCCTCGACGCCGGTATAGATATCGGCGCAATCATAGGTCCTGATGCCGGCGTCGAAGGTGGCGATCAGGTCGGTCACCGCCTGTTGGCGGTCGATTGCGCCGTGTCCGCCGGCAAGCTGCCAGCCGCCGCGAATGACGCGCGAGATCGTATAGCCCGGGCTGAGTTCGAAGGACTTTTCGGTCATCTCTAGTCATTCTCCTTCGGCAGCGGCACCGCCGTGGTCTCGGCATGGCTGAACCGGCGCTTCCCAGTCCTGATGATCCTCAGCCGGCTGGCGCAATTGGGATCGGGACAGGCGATCTCGGCATCCGACGTCATCCAGTCGTTCCTGTGGGTCGGGCGCTGTTTTGCCGCGAGCAGCGGCAACACAGCTGATATCGAATAGATCGAAAAACCCTGCCCCGACGGCATCGACAGCATCTCGCCCTTTAGCTCGAAATAATCGCCTGATTTGGCGCCGCAATAGATCGGCTTGCCCTCGGGGATCACCGCCTCGACGCGAAGGTCGAAAAGTTCGAAACTGTCGTCGCTCTCAGCCATTCAGATCTCCACCCGGGTGAAGGTGATTTCGCAAGCGCCGTTGCGGCGGATCACGCCGCAGGCGACGGCGAACCGGTCGCGCTCCTCGGGACGCACCTGCGCGACCACGCTTCCGGCAAGCCAGCCGATCGGGAACAGCAGACGCGCACCCTGGCCATAAAACAGACCGATGTCGAATATCGCATTCGGACTGCCGCCCCACATGCGCGGCGGCACGTAGGATAGCACGATGTCGCCCGGCTGCGGCGTCAACGTTGCATTCTCCGCCGGCAACGGCCTGGCATAGGCTTGGCCCTCAATATCCGCTGATGGAACCGGGCAGGAGATTTCCGGCCCTGTCCACATCGCATGGATGCCGGCAACGACGCGCGGCTGCTCGAAATAGGCCAGCAGGAAAGCAGCGTTCTCGGGCGCCTTTTCAGGCAACAGAAGCGCCGTCACGGACAGTTTTGAGCGTGGCTCGGCGATGCTGATGGCAAGCGTCATGCCCTCAATCTTTCCTATTGGCGGATTGAAGCTTGTCGCGCAGGAAAGCGAAGGGCCGGCTGATGTCGGCCACCAGCGCCTCGCGCGCTGCTTTGGCATCCTGCCTTGCAAGCGCTGCGACAATGCTGCGGTGATAGTGGGCGGTATCGACCTCGCCGGCATCCGAAAAGGCGTAGATGGCGACGCGGATACAGGGTCCGGATTGTAGCCACAGGCTCTCGATCATCGGGATCAACACGGCGGAGCCGCAGCAACGGTAGATCTCAAAGTGGAAGCTCTGGTTGAGCGTCGCCTCGCGGTCGATATCCTTTTTGTGCTTTAACGCCCGCATCTCGTCCCACTCGCCGAGCATGGCTTCGACCGAAGCAATCTGGCGCGGATTCATGCGCGTGGCAGCCAGCGCGATCGCTTCGCCCTCGATCAGGGAGCGGGCGCGCAAGAGATCGTCGATACGCTCCAGCGTGATCGGCGGCACGCGCACGGAACGGTTGGGAAGCGCCTCCAGCGCCTTCTCCGTGATCAGCCGTCCGAGCGCCTCGCGCACCGGCATGGTGCTGGTGACCAGTGCGTCGGCGAGGCCGCGGATCGTCAAAACCTGGCTCGGCTCGAAAAGACCGCCGATCAAGGCCCGGCGCAACTCCGAATAGACGCGATCCTGCACGGTCTCGCGGCCGACCGGCGTAAGCTGGGCTGCGATCACCTCATTGTTCTTTTCGATGACGGCCTTCTGCATGGCAGTCCCGGTCTCGGCCCGTTTTTCGGCTTGCGGAAGAAATTAAAGCCGAATAGCGTGATCAAAGCAAGTGTGATCACAAATCAAAGGCGGCGACGATCGCTTTCGGCCAGAGGTTCCATGAGTGACACAACCGCACAACAGCGGGCGAACACCCTTACGCCGGTTCTGACGGCCAGGAACGTCGTCAGGCGCTTCGGCGGCCTCGTCGCGGTACACAATGTCTCGTTCGAGGTCCGGTCGGGTGAGATACTCGGCCTCATTGGTCCGAACGGCGCCGGCAAGACGACGATGTTTGACCTGCTGGCCGGCAGCATCCTGCCGACCAGCGGCGAGATCCTTCTCAACGGCACACCGGTGTCGGGGGAAGCTGCCCATCGCCGCATCGGCCGCGGCCTTGGCCGCACCTTCCAGATCCCCCGGCCGCTGCCCAATCTGACGCTGATCGAAAACGTCATGCTGGCCGAGCAGGGCCAGGCCGGGGAAAGACTGCTCGCCAATTTCCTGACTCCACGGCGGGTCGCCGCCGAAGAAAGAGCGGCCGAGACGAAAGCCATCGAGCTGCTCGAGCTCGTGACGCTCGCCCGCCTGGCGCACGAGCCGGCGCGTGTGCTTTCCGGTGGCCAGCGCAAGCTGCTCGAACTCGCCCGCGTCATGATGGCCGACCCGGCGATCATCCTGCTCGACGAACCGGCGGCCGGCGTCAACGCGACGTTGCTCGAAGTCATCATCGATCGCATCCGCGACATCAACGCCCGCGGCATTACTTTCCTGCTGATCGAGCACAATATCGACATGGTAACGCGGCTCTGCCACCGCGTGCTGGTCATGGCGAGCGGCCAGCTCCTGTGCGAAGGCACGCCCGATGAGGTGGCACGCGATCCGCGCGTCATCGAGGCCTATCTCGGAGGCGCGGCATGAGCCAAACGGTTCTCGATGTCCGCGATCTCGAAGCCGGCTACGAGCCAGGCGTGCCGATCGTGCGCGGCGCCTCAATCACCGTCGACAAGGGCGAGATCGTTGTCGTTCTCGGCCCCAACGGCGCCGGCAAGTCGACCTTGATCAAGGCGATCGCCGGCCTTGTCCCGATCACCGGCGGCACGGTCCTGCTGGACGGCAAGGATATCACCGCGGCGCCCGCCCATATCATGGTCCGCCTCGGCCTTGCCTTCGTGCCGCAGGCCGAAAACATCTTCCCTTTGATGTCGGTCGAGGACAATCTGAAGGTTGCCTGCGGCATCCTGATGCCGCGCGAGACCCCTGCCCGCATCGAGGAAATGTATGCGGCCTTTCCCGACCTCGTCCGTCAGCGCAGAACCGCCGCCGGAAATCTCTCGGGCGGACAGCGGCAGATGCTGGCCGTTGCCCGGGCATTGATCGTTCATCCCAAGGTGCTGGTGCTCGACGAGCCGTCGGCCGGCCTGTCGCCGAAATTCGTGTCGATGGTATTCGAGATGCTGGCCGGTATACGCGAATCCGGCGTCACCATTCTGCTGGTCGAACAGAACGCCAAGGCAGCACTTGCCATCGGCGATCGCGCCTATGTGCTGGTCGAGGGCAAGGACCGGCACGAGGGCATCGCCTCCGAGCTCTGGAACGATCCGGTCGTCGCCGAACTCTATCTTGGCCAGCGCCGCCTCAATCCTGAAAGAGACCGGCACTCGGGCAAAGGAAGCGCGGCATGAACCTGCAATTTGTCGTCGACGGACTGCTGGCAGGTTCGATGATCGGCCTCGGCGCCATCGGCGTGACGCTCACCTATTCGATCCTGCGCTTCTCGAACTTCGCGCATGGCGACTTCATGGCCTGGGGCGCCTATGCGACGCTCGCCGTCGTCGGCGCCATCGGCGCGATGTTCGGCAAGATCGCGCCGATGGCTCCCCTGTCTTTCGGCTGGCCGCTGATCGCCGCGGTAATCGTCGGCATGGCGATCACCGGCCTGCTGGCGCTGCTGCTCGACATGATGCTTTTCGCGCGGCTGCGGGCCAAGGGCCAGGCGATCATTGTGGTGATGGCGAGCTTCGGCGCCTCGATGGCGCTGAGAAGCCTGCTCGAATTCATCTTCAGCTCGCGTCCGACCTATTTCAGCCGGGCCATCCAGATCGCCATGCCGGTCGGCTTCGGCATTCGCGTCACTCCCGACCAGATCGCGCTGCTGCTGCTGACCGCCGTGCTCGTGCTCGGCGTGCATCTGTTGATGACCCGCACCCAGACCGGTCGTTCCATGCAGGCACTGAGCCAGAATGCGGCCTTGGCGCGCATTGTCGGCATCGACGTCGCCAAGATCGTGCGCGTCACCTGGATCATTGGCGGAGCGCTAGCCTGCGTCGCCGGCGTGATGATCGGCATTCTCATCCAGATCCGTCCATTCATGGGTTTCGACATGCTGCTGCCGATGTTCGCGGCCGCCATCCTCGGCGGCATCGGCAGCGTGCCTGGCGCTGTTCTCGGCGGATTGATCCTCGGTATGGCCGAAGCCGGCGCAGTGCAGTTGGTCGGCGCCGAATGGCGCGCTGCCGTCTCCTTCATCATCCTGATGTCCGTGCTGTTCGTGCGGCCTATCGGCCTTTTCGGAGTGAGAGAACGCTGATGGATCTGCTCGGCTATGGCGCTTTCTTCCTGACGACCGCACTGATCTTTTCGCTCGTCACGCTCGGGCTCAACCTGCAATGGGGGCTCACCGGCCTTTTCAATGTCGGACTCGCGGGCTTCGTCGCCATCGGCGCCTACACGTCGGCACTGCTGACCACGCCCGACGATGCTGCGCGCCTGGGCGGCTTCGGCCTGCCGATCCTTGTCGGCTGGCTCGGCGCCATGCTGGTGGGCGGCATCGCCGCCGCGATTACCGGCATTGCCACGCTGCGCCTGAGATCGGACTATCTGGCGATCACCACCTTCGGCGTTGCCGTCGTCGTGCAGCTGGTGGCGCTCAACAATGCCCAGAAGCTGACGGGCGGCCCGTTCGGCATCGGCTTCATTCCGCGTCCTTTCGGCGGCCTCGCCGAAACGCCTTTGCTGTTCAACCTGTCGAACCTTGCCGTCGTCTCGGTGGTGACGCTGATCGTCTATCTCGCGCTGGAGCATCTGTCGCGCAGCCCGTGGGGGCGCGTGTTGAAGGCGCTTCGCGAGGATGAGCGGGCAGCGATATCCCTGGGGAAAAGCGCACGCTTCTACCGCGTTCAGGCCTTTGCCGTGGGCGGTGCCATCATGGCACTGGCCGGCGCGTTGCAGGCGCATTTCACCGGCTTCATCGCTCCGGACAATTATTTGCCGGCGCTGACTTTCCAGGTCTGGGTGATGCTGATCGTCGGCGGCTCGGGCAGCAACATCGGCGCCGTCATCGGCAGCATTCTTGTCTGGGCGATATGGGCCGGATCGGGAGCCTTAACGAGCGTGTTGTTTTCGCCGGAGCAGCAGGCCCGCGCCGCCTCGCTGCAGATCGTCGCCATCGGCGTGATGCTGTGCATCATTCTTCTAGTCAGGCCGAACGGCCTGTTTGGCGACAGGCCGTGGCGGCCAAGATTCGGCAAGCGTGTCCGAGTGGCTACGGGTGAGAGCGGAACAGCGTCATGATCGAGGTTGCCGGGTGTTCCGGCGTTTCCCTCTGGCACGCCGTCAGCCGCAATCGCCGTGACCGGCCTACCCTCGAAGGCGCACTCGATGTCGACCTGGCGATTGTCGGCGGCGGTTTCTCAGGC
>NZ_RZSW01000650.1:0-2918 GCF_003997375.1 Mesorhizobium sp. M5C.F.Ca.IN.020.29.1.1
ACCAGGCTCAACACCGATTATTTCGATCTCTATCAGATCCATTGGCCGGAGCGGGACGTGCCTTGGGGCGCCAACCCGAACCGTGTCGGTGCCGTGCCGCTGCGAGCCGATTCCGTCGGCGCACCGGCTGGCGAGACGCCGATCACCGAGACCCTCGCCGTCTTCGACGAACTGGTGAAGGTTGGAAAAATCCGCCATTTCGGTCTGTCGAACGAGAGCTCCTGGGGCGTCATGCGGTTCATCGCCGAAGCTGACAAGGGCCTCGGTCCACGCCTGGTGTCGCTGCAAAACGCCTATAATCTCGTCAACCGCAGCTTCGAGGTGAATCTCGCCGAAGTCTGCGAGCGCGAACAGGTTTCGTTTTTGCCCTATTCGCCGTTGGCGCAGGGCTATCTCACCGGCAAATACGATCATGGCGCGCGGCCGCAAGGCTCACGCTCGCAGCTCTTCAATCGGGGCCAGCGCTACGAGACGCCCAACGCCGCGGAAGCGCAGCTTGAATACAACGAGCTGGCGCGCTCTTTCGGCATGGAGCCGGCATTGTTTGCCAACGCTTATGTCACGAGCCGGCCTTTCGTCACCTCGAGCATCATCGGCGCGACGACCATTTCGCAACTCGAAATGGCGCTGTCTTGCGCCGATGTCGTCTGGACCGAGGACATGCAGAAGGCGGTCGATGCAATCCACCAGCGTGTCGGCAACCCCTGTCCGTGAGCAATACGGCCGGTAGCGAAGTTATCAAATGATTACAACGGGAAGGGGCAGAAATGGATTTTCCGGTCGATGCCGTGCGCGAGAAATTTCCGGCCCTGTCGCTGACCGACAAGGGCCGTCGCCGCATCTACCTCGACAACCCTGCCGGCACGCAGGTGCCGCAAGCGGTTGCCGACGCGGTGTCACGCTGCCTGCTGACCGCAAACGCCAATCTCGGCGGATTCTTCGAAAACACGATCGCAGCGCAACAAATCGTCGATGACGCCCATGCGGCGATGGCCGATTTCCTGGCTGCTGCGAGCCCTCAGGAAATCATCATCGGCGCCAACATGACGACTCTGACCTATCACATGTCGCGCACGCTCGGCCGCACGATGAAACCGGGCGACGAAATCATTCTCACCCGCATGGATCACGAGGGCAACGTATCTCCGTGGCTGCAGCTGGCCGAAGACCTTGGCCTTGTCGTGCGCTGGCTGCCTTTCGACGAGCAGAGCTGGCAGATCGAGGAGGCGGCGCTTGCTACGCTGCTCACCGACAGAACCCGGCTCGTCGCTTTGAACTACGCCAGCAATCTGACCGGCTCGATTAACCGGGTGAAGGCGCTGACCGGCATTGCCAAGCAGGCCAGCGCCCTGGTCTATGTCGACGCCGTTCAGTTCGCGCCGCACGGCCTGATCGACGTCAGGGATATCGGCTGCGATTTCCTGATCTGCTCGGCCTATAAATTCTTCGGGCCGCATTTGGGTATCTTATGGGGCAGGCTGGATGTCATCGATGCGCTGAAACCGTATAAATGCCGCTGTTCGTCCAATGCTCTGCCGGAGCGGTTCGAACTCGGCACGCCGCAGATCGAGCTGATGGCCGGACTGACGGCCGCGGTCGATTACTTTGCGGAACTCGGCGCGGCGGCAGGCGATGGCGGCTCGCGCCGCGCCAGGGTCGCCAAGGCCTTCGAAAGATCAATAGCTTATGAGAACCCGCTGGCGCAAAGGCTGATGGACGGCCTGTCGGCTGTCTCAAGCCTGACCATCCATGGCATTACCGATCCGGCGCGTGTCGGGGAGCGCGTCCCGACGGTCTCCTTCACCGTCGACGGCATCGTGCCGGAGACGATCATACGACAGATGAATGCGGAAAACATCTTCCTGTGGTCCGGCCACAACTATGCCTGGGAAATCGTCCACCAGCTCGGCATTCCGCCCGAACAGGGCGTGGTGCGCATCGGCATCGCTCACTACAATACGGCGGCCGAAGTCGACGAGACACTGGAGAGCGTGCATCGCGTCATCGCGATGCTGCGACAGGAGCGATCCTGATCCGACATCACCGCTTCTTGCTGCCGCCGAAGCCGGTGAGGAAGGCAGTAAGATTGTCGCTGAGCTCGTCGCAGAGATAGCCGCCCTCCTGCACGATGACCGTCGGCAGGCCGACGCCGGCGATAGCCTCGCCGATGCGCGAGAAGCCCGGTGTCGTTACCGACAGTCCGCCGAACGGATCGCCTTCGAAGGCGTCGAGGCCGAGCGCCACGACAAGCGCTTCCGGCGCAAAGGCGCGGATACGCTGGAAAGCCACATCCAGCGCGTCGAGGAATGCGGTGTCGCCGGATTTGCGCGCCAGCGGCAGGTTGAAATTGTAGCCGAGGCCAGCCTCTTCGCCACGTTCGTCGGCATGACCCCAGAAGAACGGGTAGAAGCGCACCGGATCGGCATGCAGCGAGACGGTGAGCACGTCCGGTCGCGCATAGAAAATGCCTTGCGTGCCGTTGCCGTGATGCAGATCGACGTCGAGGATTGCCACCCGCGCCGCATTCTTGCGGAGCGTCTGTGCCGCGACCGCTGAATTGTTGATGAAACAGAAGCCGCCGGCGACGTCCGCAAAGGCGTGGTGGCCAGGCGGACGGCAGAGCGCATAGGCAGCCGGTGCGCCTGACATCACGGCCTCAGCGGCCTCGACCGCGCTCCAAGCGCTCCACAGCGCGCTCTGCCAGGTCTCCCTTGAGATCGGGCAAGCGGTGTCGGCCATGTGATAGCCGGCCTGGCCGACCGCTGAGGCCGGATAGGAGCCGCCCCGCGCGATCGGATGGATGTTGGGGATCACTTCCGCCGAAGCGCCTTCGATGCGCTGCCAGCGCACAAAGATGTGCTCGAGAAAATCGAGATATTCGGGCGTATGCACCGCCGCAACCGGTCCTGGCCCGTGAT
>NZ_RZSW01000651.1:0-2917 GCF_003997375.1 Mesorhizobium sp. M5C.F.Ca.IN.020.29.1.1
ATGTCGGGCGCACCGATCATGATCGGCACCATCCAGTTGGCGAAACCGCCGATCAGCGCCGGCATGACCATGAAGAAGATCATGATCAGCGCATGCGCAGTGGTGAAGGCATTGTACATGCTCTTGCCGCCATCGAGCGCGGCGTCGGCATTCAAGCCGTAGACCATCTGCGCCAGGCCGGTGAAAATCTGGATTCCCGGCTCCTGCAGTTCCATGCGCATGACGACCGAAAGAGCACCGCCAACGCAGCCCGCCATGATCGCGAAGATCAGATAGAGCGTACCGATATCCTTGTGGTTGGTCGAATTCACCCACCGGACCCAGCCATGATACGGCTTATGGTCGTGATCGTCGTGAGCTGCAGCGTCTGCCATGTTCGGCTCCGTTCCCTGATCTTTTCTGGTCGCGGCATCAGTTGCCGGCGGCCGCTACCTTGTCTTTGCTGTCGACCTCGGCCATCAGCGCCTTGTTGGCGCCGGGAAGGTCGGTGCCGGCTGCCGCCAGCCAGGTCTTGTACTGGGCGTCGGAGACGACGCGGATCGCGATCGGCATGAAGGCGTGGTCCTTGCCGCAGAGCTCCGAACACTGGCCGTAATAGAGGCCTTCCTTTTCCGCCTTGAACCAGACCTCGTTGATGCGGCCCGGAACCGCGTCGGTCTTGATGCCGAAGGATGGCATGGCAAAGGCATGGATCACGTCCGCCGCCGTCACCAGCACCCGGGTCATGGTGTTGACTGGCACCACCATCTCGTTGTCGACGGCGAGCAGGCGCGGATAAACGCCGCGATCCTCCTTGCCAGCCGCCGCGCGGTCAGAATCCGCCAGGATCGCGGAGTTGAAGGAAAGCGTGTTTTCGGTCTGGTATTCGTAGTCCCAGTTCCACTGGTTGCCGGTCGCTTTAATGGTCAGCTTGGCTTCTTCCGGCGGTGTGTATTGCGCGGTCAGGAGCTGAAACGAAGGGATGGCGAGACAGAGCAGCACGACGACCGGCCCAACCGTCCAGATCACCTCGATCAGCGTGTTATGGCTGGTGCGCGACGGGATCGAGTTGACGCTGGCACGGAATTTCAAGATGCAATAGGCGATAAGCGCGAGCACGAAGAGGGTGATCGGCACGATGAACCATAGCGTGTAGTGCTCGAACCAGGCGATCTGCCGCATCATGTCGGTGGCGGCGGGCTGGAAGGTCATTTCCCACGGCGCAGGCTGGGCCGCATGGGCGGATGCGCCGGTGAACAATGTGGCGGCAGCCCAAGCGCTCGCTAGGAGTTTGGCGCCTGCTAGGAATTTTCTCATTGCCGTCATTATCTCCCAGTTCCTCGCGATCGGGACCGCAAGAATATCGAACAACGCCGGGACGGGAATCCCGGACAGTCCCGAGGCTGGTTCAAACCATACTCTATTTGCCTCCGCAAGAAAGGAGCGGAGGAAACCGTGCGGCATTTTTGCGCGCAAGCGCGGCTGCGCATTTTGGCGGCGGCCGCGGCGGTGGCGGATCGCGGAAGCCCGAGCGGCGGACTGTCCTGGCAAAATGCGCCGGGCTGTCGCAATTCGGGCGAATTTGGCACGGAAAAGCGCACAATTGCCTTGGTCGAGGCAGGCCGGAAGTGGTCTCATCCTTTACTTGCCCTTGGCGCGGCTTAAAGTGCCGTGATTCGCATTGGAGCCGTCATGAACTCTTGGCTTTGGGAACTTGGGCTTTCGAGACTTGGGCTTTCGAGAACCTTGGCGAACGTCATCTTTCTCGCCGCGGTGTCTAGCGTTGGCCTGTCTGGCGTCGGCCTGTCCAGCCAGGCCAATGCTGCACAGCCAAGCGGCAAGGTGCGGTCGACGCATGGCGCGTGGTCGATCATCTGCGACACGCCGGCCGGCGCCACATCGGAACAATGCGTGATGATGCAGAACGTCGTCGCCGAGGACCGTCCAGAGATGGGGCTTTCCGTCGTCGTGCTGCGCACCGCCGACAACAAGGCTGAAATCCTGCGCGTGCTGGCGCCGCTCGGCGTGCTGCTGCCCAACGGGCTCGGCCTCAATGTCGATGGCAAGGACATCGGCCGGGCCTATTTCGTGCGCTGCTTCCAGGACGGCTGCTACGCCGAGGTCATTCTCGAAAAGCCGCTGCTCGACACGCTGAAGACCGGAACGTCAGCCACCTTCATTGTCTTCCAGACGCCGGAGGAAGGCATCGGCATCCCGGTCGAGCTCAAGGGTTTCGCCGACGGGTTCGCCGCCCTGCCTTGAGAACCGGTCAGAACCCAAGATCCGAGAAAGCGATTGTGACTGGCCTTTGGCGATGACAATGGTCGTCGTCGATTGTCTCGGCGCACGTTCGCGCCTACATCGTGAGGACAACCTCTTTCCACGGACGGACCTGCCATGAACAGCCTGATCGGCCAATTCGACATTTCCGACGATCGCATCAAACAGATCGTCGCCGAGACCATCAACGGCGCCGACGACGGCGAGCTGTTCCTCGAATACAGCGAAAGCGAAGCGCTGATGTTCGACAATGGACGGCTGAAGACCGCCAATTTCAATACCGACCAGGGTTTTGGGTTGCGTGCTGTCGCCGGGGAAGCGAGCGGCTACGCACATTCCAGCGATCTTTCCGAAGCATCGCTGCTGCGCGCGGCCGACGCCGTCTCGACGGTGAAGGGCGGTTATTCCGGCACGCTTGCCGCGGCACCCGCCCGCACCAACCGCCATCTCTATGGCGACGAGAACCCGATCCCCTCGCCCTCCTTCGAGGCCAAGGCCAAGCTGCTTCAGGAAATCGATGCGTGGCTGCGAGCCGAGGATCCGCGCGTGCGACAGGTGACGGCTTCGCTCGCCGCCTCCTGGCAGCATGTCGAGATCGTGCGTGCCGACGGCCAGATGGTGCGCGACATCCGCCCGCTGGTCAGGATCAACGTGTCGG
>NZ_RZSW01000652.1:0-2911 GCF_003997375.1 Mesorhizobium sp. M5C.F.Ca.IN.020.29.1.1
ACCCCGCACCGCACGCGTGTCAATTCGCTTGGCCGCAGCCCTCAACGACGAGATTGCTGGAACGAGAGCTCGAGTGTCGGCGTCAGCGTTATGTTCTGGGACGGGCTTTCTCATAGCTCGCCTTTTTCACAGAGCGTCCCGAAACCAAGGCGCAGCGCGCGCATCTGGGCGTCAAGTCCCAGGTCGACATTGCCGTACTCGCTCCACAGCACGCACCGTTGCGGCGACAACGTCGGGTCGGGCTCGATCCGCACCCTTGGTCGACCATCCTGGCCGTCGCATCGAGCAAACTCTCGTGCAAGCATGTCGACTTGCATGGGAGAAACATGAAGGCAAACTTCGGCGCCGCTGTATTGACACTCTATGGCGTGACGAACAGCCCTCACCAATAGCTCGCCCGGATCGAAAGCGCCGATAAGATCGCTCAATATTTCCATCACGAGCTGCGGCAATTCCTGCTCCAGAGCCGCCTTTCGTCGCGCGATTTCGGAGATTGTCTCCGCAATCAGCCCTGCCATCTCCTCGGTGCCTGCATTCGAGCCCTCCATGTGGCCGCGCGCCCACGCCCGCTGGTAAACGGCGCGTGCCCAGTTTCGAACGCGCTGCCGATGCCGTTCTGCCGCGGCAAGCGCTTGCGCGGCGCTGTGCCAGGTTTCGAGCTCGCTCGCGGGTATCAGTGGTCCGACTGGACGCATCTGCGGCGCTATTGGCCCCTCGGAAAGTTCGGCTGTCATTTCACCGGGGTCTCTGTCTCAAAATGAGCTAGTACAAGTGAAAGCAATTGGCCGGCGGCGGTCCAATGCTCAGGTGCTGGAGTCTCCGCGGCAGTCCCCTCGGGCAACCGAAGAAGCACGCGGTTACGCTCGGTCGCTGAACTGTCCTGGAGCCAAGCCCCAAGACATGCATGTCCATCGTATTCGATTTGCTGAGCGAGTTTTTCTGGGTCCGCGATCAGTCTGTTCTCAACGGCATGCAGCAGGTGTCGGATTCCGAATGCGTGTGCATCCACGCCGATGCGTTTAACAAGGATGGCAAGCTCAGGCTGAGAGACAAACGCGACCAGCGAACGGGCATGCCAGATACTACCAGCAAGAAGGGCAGCTCGATATGGATCGTGCCCGCGTAGAAGGTCCGGCCTGCAGCCGATGTGGTTCAGATCCACGTCATAGTTGCCCAGCAATTCTGCCAGCCTTGGATGCAGTCTGGAACACTTCTGCAACTTCACTAACGTTTCTGCCGATAACGCTGGATCAAGACGCGCCGCTAGACGGGTCGGATGGGCCGAAGCCGCAAGCTCGCTCGCGCCCGGAAAACGCAATTGGTGCGGACCATCAGGTCGGGCGGTCTGTATAGGCATTTGCAATGAGATGTCACCCACGTCCAATTGCAGGCATTCTTTTGCGAATGGCCTCGACAGCAGAAGCATCCCGGCGCCCCTCGACCTTGGAAACGCCGGTTGATTGCTTGCGCCGACGCGTAACAACGCTGACCAAGAGATAACAGGCCACGGCGAATACGGCTGCGGCAAAACCTGTCACGGTCGCCAGAATTGGCGCAGGAAGAGGTATTGATGCTTGTGGCAAAACAGCAGTCGGATCTGGCCGTTGCTCGTGTGCGGACCGTTCTACCGGCACCAAAACCACTTCCACCTTATCGTAGGACAAGCCTTCGATGCTGTCGGCTACGAGCATCTTTATCTTTGGCAGCAGAGCCGCGACATTTGTTTTGGCGTCGTGCCTGATAAACACCGAGGCCGAGGATGGCGTGGCGCCGGCTCGCACAAGGTCGTTATGCGGCAGCACGACGTGAACACGTACAGAAAAAACGCCATCGATATCGCTGATCGTCCGCGACAACTCTTCGCTCAGGGCATACACGTAACGGGCACGCTCTTCGGTCGGCGAGGCAATCAGGCCTGATCCTTGGAATATCTCACCGAGGTTCTTGAAGGATTGGCGCGGCAACCCCTTGGCGTTCAGAAGGTTGATTGAGAAGGCGAGCAGCTTTTCGTCAACCTGGATCGTGCTGGTCCCATCCTTGGCGACCACCCGGATCGCGGCGACCCCGTTGTCTTCAAGAAGTGCGAGCATTTCATTTGCCTCACGCTCTTGCAATTGCGTGTAGAGGTCGGTTTTGCAAGCACTGAGGGCGACGAGAACTGGCAGCATGACAAGTCTAATCGACCGCCACCCTGACAGGCCACGCATGATTTCGCCCTTGGCCAAGCCAATCATGCGCCCGGTTCAGCCTTCCTTCAAAAGTTTATTCACGGATGATGTGATGCCGCTGACGCCTTTGGAGATAAGCGCCACCTGGGTGACGCCGTTGTAAACATCCCGAAGACCAGCCATCATCGTTTCGAAGTCTTGCCCTTGTTGAGGAATGCCCGAGATTCCGGTTCCCGCCTCACCTGCGACGGGAAGCTTCTGCGCCGGTCCCGGTAGAGCGCCCTTCGAAAGGGCTATGTCATGGTCGAGCGCGGGGAAGGAAACAGTGTTGTGTGGATATAGGGAGGAAATCGTCTGCAACACGCGATCGCCCATGCCGCTCGTCGGCGCAGCCGCGCGCTGAACATCCATCGCCGCAGCAACTGGCGCCGCACTCGCTGGCCCCGCGGCGGCATCGTTTTTCAGCGAGTCGGCTGCATGCCCTAAGGCGCGCTCAAACTGGGCCTGCTCGACAATCGACGGTGATCCGACCCTGGGGAGGCCAGCCGTTAGAGTGGCAGAGATCGACGTGACAGGCATCATCATGTAAGGACTCGGTTGCTCTCTCTGACCGGGCGAGCCCCGCCCATTCATCACCCGGTGTCGGCGCAACACTCCTAGGGGGGCAAGCTGACAACAAGCTGACTAACGGCGGCGTCATTTCGACATCTAAAATCTCTTCGGCAATTTAGTCACTTGTGATG
>NZ_RZSW01000653.1:0-2907 GCF_003997375.1 Mesorhizobium sp. M5C.F.Ca.IN.020.29.1.1
ATGGAAGATAAATCAGTTGCTCCGCGTCATCGACGCCGACGCCAGTTCCTGCCCAAGTGGCCAGAATGGACAATATGACGGTTTGCAAGGCCAAATAAGCGGCGACCATGACGATCGCCGCCGGGAAGGGGCCGATCCTGCTCTCGGCAAGCCATTCGTCCCATTTCATCGAATACTTCAACGAGTTTTCATCGCCCGTGCCAGTTGCCGCCGGCTCCGCTAGCACGAAGACCGTGCCCCGCACAATGTGGCAGCCCTGATCGCTTCCGGGGCGGCGGGCTTCAAGTCGAATCGTACCGCCGCTCTAGCTTTTTGGTTAAGCATCGGGCTTCTCCAAAATCGGTCGCACCCCGGGTCGGGCCGGAGGGCAGGCCTTTGGGTGCGGTGCTCTAGGTCCGCATCTTCTCGCCGCTCGGGTCGAAAGGCGGCTCGACATTGATGCGGGCCGGACGCCGGCTTCCGAGGATTTCGATCTCGAACAGTCCGGCGCTCTCTTCCCCGGCTAACGCCGCTGGCACATAGCCTTGCGCCATCGATTTCTGGACGTAATGGGCATAGCCGCCGGAGGTGACCCAGCCGACCACGCGCCAGTCGCCATCGACGATGCCGCGCACGGCCGAAGCGCCTTCCGCGGCCCTGGAGCCGCGCACTTCCTTGCCGTCCGTATCGAAACGCGGCGCACCATAGCCGTGCGGCTTTTCCACCGTGCCGTAGTCCTTGCCGCCGACCTTGGCCCAGATCGGTTCGTCGCCCATGACATCGGCGTCCGCGGCATCGACGATGAAAGAGACACGGCGCAGTTTTGGCCCTTCTGCCTGCTCCCTGGCTGCCGCTTCGCGTCCGATGAAGTCGTTCTTCTCCAGTTTGACGAAGCGGTCCATCGCGCCTTCGAACGGCCCGTAGATCGGGCGCAGTTCGCGGAACCAGGTCGGGAAATTCTTCTCCAGTCGCATCGAGAGCAGGGCGCGCATGCCGAAATCGACGAGGCCAAACTCTTCTCCGGCATCCTTGATCGCCTTGTAGACGAGGCGCTGGTATGCCGGCGCCATCCAGATCTCGTAACCGAGGTCGCCCGTATAGGTAATTCGATTGACCATGCAGGGCGCGCCGCCGACCGCGATCTCGCGGAAGTCCATGAAGCGGAAAGCCTTGGTCGAGATGTCGACATCGACCAGCTTCTGCAGCAGGTCGCGTGATTTCGGCCCGGCGATCGACAAGCCGACCAGCGTCTGGTCGAAGCGGTGAATGCGGACGCTACCATCCTTCGGCAGGTGCTTCTCGAACCAGCGCATATGATACTTCTGCGCCGCCGACGAGCTCCAGATCATGTAGCGCCCTTCACCCGCCTTGGCGATGGTGAAGTCGCCGATCAGCCTGCCAAATTCGTTGAGCATTGGGGTCAGCACGATGCGGCCGGTCTTCGGCATGCGGTTGGTCATCAGCCGGTTGAGGAAATCCTCGGCTGCCGGCCCGGAGACTTCGTATTTGGCGAAGTTGGCGATCTCGGTGACGCCGACCTTCTCGCGGGTCGCACGCACTTCCTCGCCGATCGGCCCGAAATCGTTGGAGCGATGGAAGGAAACGATGTCCTTCGGCTCCGTGCCTTTCGGCGCGAACCAGAGGGGGGTTTCGAGGCCCCAGCTATCGCCCATGACGGCGTTTTTGGCCAGCATCGTGTCGTAGAGTGGCGTCGTTTGCGCTGGGCGCGCGGCCGGCAATTCCTCGTTGGGAAAGCGGATGGAGAAACGGCGCGAATAGTTTTCGCGCACCTTGGCATTGGTGTAGCGCAGCGTCGCCCATTCGCCGAAGCGCGCCACGTCCATGCCCCAGACGTCGAAGCCGGGATCGCCATGAACCATCCAGTTCGACAATGCCAGCCCGACGCCGCCACCCTGCGAGAAACCGGCCATGACGGCGCAGGCGCACCAGAAATTGGTCAGGCCCTGCACCGGGCCGACCAGCGGGTTGCCATCCAGTGCGAAGGTGAATGGACCGTTGATGATCTGCTTGATACCGGCCTTCTCGATGCCGGGAAAATGCTTGAAGCCGATCTCGAGCGACGGCGCGATGCGGTCGATGTCGGGCTGCAGCAGCTCATGGCCGAAATCCCACGGCGTGTTGACGGGAGACCACGGCTTGCAGGCCTTTTCATAGGTGCCGAGCAGGATGCCGTTGCGTTCCTGGCGGGTGTAGATTTCGCCCTTGAAGTCCATCACGCCGATCATCTCGCGGCCGGTCGAGCTGTTGAATTCCTCAACCTCC
The DNA here is from genome assembly GCF_003997375.1 of Mesorhizobium sp. M5C.F.Ca.IN.020.29.1.1. Classification (NCBI taxonomy): domain Bacteria; kingdom Pseudomonadati; phylum Pseudomonadota; class Alphaproteobacteria; order Hyphomicrobiales; family Phyllobacteriaceae; genus Mesorhizobium; species Mesorhizobium sp. M5C.F.Ca.IN.020.29.1.1. The sequence goes on from NZ_RZSW01000653.1 coordinate 2,263, forward strand.
GGCATCGGCTCGGTCAAGAGGTACATGTGCTCCATAGCCAGCAGCGGCAGCTCGACACCGACCATGCGGCCGATCTCGCGCGCCCACAGGCCGCCACAGTTGACGACATGCTCGGCCTGGACCGTGCCTTGTTCGGTGACGACGTTCCAGGTGCCATCGACTTCCTGCGTCAGCTCGACGACGCGGTTGCGCAGCACGATCTCGGCGCCGAGCTTCCTGGCCGCCTTGGCGTAGGCGTGGGTGGTGCCGGAAGGGTCGAGATGGCCTTCGACCGGATCCCACATGGCGCCGACGAAATTCGTCTCGTCCATCAGCGGGAACATCGCCTTGGCCTCTGACGGCGTGATCAGCTCGGTGTCCATGCCGAGATAGCGGCCCTTGGCGTGGGCAAGGCGCAGGAAGTCCATGCGCTCGGGGGTGTCGGCCATCATCACGCCGCCGGTCAGGTGCAGCGAACAGGACTGGCCGGAAAGTTCTTCGATCTCCTTGTAGAGCTGCACCGTATAGGCCTGCAGCTTGGCGACGTTGGGATCGCCGTTGAGCGTGTGGAAGCCGCCCGCCGCATGCCACGACGAGCCGGAGGTGAGCTCCGAGCGCTCGATCAGCATGATGTCGGTCCAGCCGGCCTTGGCCAGATGGTAGAGC
>NZ_RZSW01000654.1:0-2902 GCF_003997375.1 Mesorhizobium sp. M5C.F.Ca.IN.020.29.1.1
CTACTGCCCTACTGCCCTACTGCCCTACTGCCCTAAAGCTTGTCGATTACCGACTGCACACCTTCGGTCGGTGCGTCGACCGATGATCCGGCGACTATGATGGCGGCGACGATCGCTTCCGGATCGTCGACCACCAGCGGCTTGACCCGCTGCGCGCTGTGGATGAAGCCTTCGGCCATCATATGGTCGAGCAGCGCCAGCATCGGATCCCAGAATCCCCCGACGTTGCCGAAGACGATCGGTTTGCGATGATGGCCGAGCTGGCCCCAGGTCATGATCTCGATGATTTCCTCGACCGTGCCGATGCCGCCCGGCAGCGCCACAAACGCGTCGGATTTCTCGAACATCGTATGTTTACGCTCGTGCATGTTGTCGGTGACCACGAGCTCGTCGAGCCGGTTAAGCGCGGTTTCGGTGGCCTCCCTGTTGATCAGGAAGCGCGGAATGATGCCCGTCACCTTGCCGCCGGCCCGCAACGCCCCTTCGGCAACGGCTCCCATGATGCCCCTGGTGCCGCCGCCATAGATCAGACGCAGGCCGGACTTGGCGATCGAACGCCCAAGGAGGTGTCCGGCCTTGGCATAGGTTTCATCGCGGCCTGGAGACGAGCCGCAATAGACGCAGATGGATCGAATCGTGTTCATGAGATGATTGGTGATTGGGTCTTTATTCGCGGTCAAGCCCGGGCGGGCTTTTTCTTGCTGGCCTCCTTTTTCTTGTCGGCCCCCTTTTTCTTGTCGGTTTGGGCAAAACAGGGTAGACCGGCATTAGGTGGCTAAGGGCAGGGAAATATGACAATTAATCCAGTAAAGGCGCTTTTGTTCGCCGTCGGCGGCTCCGTCGCCGCGGCGGGAACCGCCTATGTATCGGGCGCGCTCGACCCGTATGTCAATCGCGCGCCACCGGCGGAAGTGGCATCGCTGACGCCGCCGGCGGAGAAGCCGGCCAAGCCGGTGACCGATGGATCGGTTTCGCCCGCGCCGGCCACAGATGCGATGGCACCGGCAGCGCCGGCCACGGCTGATGCGATCGCGCCGACCTTCGATATTGTTCGGGTCGAGATCAAGGGCTCTATCGTCGTCGCCGGCAATGCCGCACCCAACGCCAAGGTCGAGATTCTCAACGGTTCGACGGTTCTCGGCTCGACGGTCGCCGGCGCCGATGGTGCTTTTGCCATCGTTCTCGACGATCCGCTGAAACCCGGCGATTACACGATCGCGCTGCGCTCAATGACCGGCAATGTCGTGACCCCCTCGGCGCAGACAGCCGTCGTCTCGATTCCCCAGAGTCCTGCTGGCCAGGTGCTGGCGATGATCGAGGAGCCGGGCAAGGCCTCCGAATTGCTCACCGTTCCTACACCCGAGAAGAAGCCTGAAGCGCCTGTTGGCGACAAGGCGGCCGCCCCGGCTGCCGAGGACTCCGCTGCCGGGGACCCCGCTGCCGCAGCACCGGCCCCAGGCGCACCGGCTGCCACGGCGCCGGCCACTGCCGAAGTCGCCCCCGCGCCGGCTCCGGACATGCCTGTCGCACCGGCGACACCAGCTGCAGGGCCAAAGATCGTCGTCGAAGCCATCGAGATCGACGGCAACAAGATCTTCGTCGCCGGGCTCGCCGATCCCGGCCGCAAGGTGCGCGCCTATGCCAACGATATCTTGCTCGGCGACGCGAAAACTTCGCCTGACGGCCACTTCCTGGTCGAGGCGACGCGCAGCATTCCCGTTGGCACCTACACCATCCATGTCGACGCACTCGATGCCGACGGGGCAAAGGTGCTGGCCCGCGCCGCCGTGCCTTTCGAGCGCGAGCCGGGCGAGTCGGTCGCCGCCGTGGCGCCCGCCGCCGCTGGCCCGCCTGCTGCAATCGGAGCCGAAGGGCCCGCAGTTGCCGCCACATCGGCTGGAATTCCCGAGACCGCGGCGCCGAAGCTCGAACACGCCGACAGCGCCGTTATTATCCGCCGCCACGATACGCTGTGGCAGATCTCGCGGCGCGTCTATGGCCAAGGTGTGCGCTATTCGACCATCTACCTCGCCAATCAGGATCAGATCAGGAATCCCGACCGCATCTGGCCGGGGCAGGTGTTCAAGGTCCCGGAAAAATCGCAGGAAGGCGAAGCCGCCAACCTCAAGGCGATGGGCGACCAGATGACGACGGCCCCGACGAAGGCTGATTAGAAATCTTTTTCTTTTTTCCGCCCTCTTGCGGAAAGCTCGTCCATCGTCTATCGCCGATAAACGATGAATGCGCCCTTGACCGAGAAGACTTGCGGCTTCGCCGACAGCCAGTCCGTGGCCGCGAAGCTCGCCGCGCTTTCGCATCCGGCCCGGATCGAGATCCTCAGGCACCTTTCGGCCAGCCGCTCCTGCTGCTGCCGGGAGGTCGTCGACCATCTCGACCTGGCGCAGTCCACGGTTTCACAGCACCTGAGGGTATTGGTCGACGCAGGGCTCGTCCGCTACAAGCCGGACCGGCAACGCTCGCGCTATGAAGTCGACAGCGATGCGCTCGCCAATGTTTCCGCATCGCTGGCCGCGCTCGTCAATTCGTGCTGCTCCGGCCGCTAGATCATGGTCCCGAATCGAAGGACCGCGTCAGCGAAAAGTGGCCGGTTTTCGGAAAAGATGGCGGTCAAGCAGTAAGATATAAGAAAAAGGCGATAAAAATGGCCGAAAAAACCGTTTCCGCTGAATCCGGTTCGACCTTCAAGACATTGCGCAATCTTTGGCCATACATGTGGCCGGCCGACCGTGGTGACCTCAGGGCGCGGGTGGTGTGGGCGACCGTGCTTTTGGTCGTCGCCAAGCTGACACTGGTTGCCGGCCCCTATTTCTTCAAATGGGCAACCGATGCGCTGGCTGGTGACGCCAAGTCGGTGCCGCCGCTGCCGGCCTTCCTGCTGGCG
>NZ_RZSW01000655.1:0-2895 GCF_003997375.1 Mesorhizobium sp. M5C.F.Ca.IN.020.29.1.1
CGCTGACGCAGCGCATCGCCATTGCCGATCAGTTCGAAAACCCGGATCGAGGCGCCCGCGATCGCCGGCATCAGCGTGTTGGAAAACAGATAGGGACGCGAGCGTTGGCGCAACCAGTCGACCACCTGGCACTTGCCCGATGTGTAGCCGCCCGACGCGCCGCCCAGCGCCTTGCCGAGCGTGCCGGTGATGATATCCACCCTGCCCTCAACGCCGCAATGCTCGGCCGAGCCGCGGCCGTTCCTGCCAACGAAGCCGACTGCATGGCTGTCATCCACCATTACCATTGCATCGTACTTCTCGGCGAGATCACAGACGCCCTTCAGATTGGCGATGATGCCGTCCATGGAAAATACACCATCGGTGGCGATCAGCCGAAAACGGCAATCCCTTGCCTCCTTCAGCCGCGCCTCCAGATCGGCCATGTCGTTGTTGGCATAGCGGAAGCGCTTCGCCTTCGACAGCCGCACGCCGTCGATGATCGAAGCGTGGTTCAGCGCGTCGGAGATGACCGCATCCTCCTCGCCGAGCAGCGTCTCGAACAGGCCGCCATTGGCATCGAAGCACGAGCCGTAGAGGATCGTATCCTCCATGCCGAGGAAGCCAGAAATCGTCGCCTCGAGCTGCTTGTGCTCTTCCTGCGTGCCGCAGATGAAGCGCACCGACGCCATGCCATAACCATAGCGGTCGAGTGCCTGCTTGGCCGCGTCGCGCAACTCGGCGCTGTCTGCGAGGCCGAGATAATTGTTGGCGCAGAAATTCAGCACCTTTTCGCCGCCCACGTCGATCTCGGCCGACTGCGTCGAGGTGATCACCCGCTCGGATTTGTAGAGGCCGGCCGATTTCAGCCCTTGAAGCTCGCTATCGATATAGGAGAGGAATGCCGCACTCATGATCAGGCCCTGTTGAGATTGAATGGACTGTCGCCCCGCGCGGGCGAAAAATCCACCGCAAAAGCGACCGCTTCGGTGATGCGACGGTCAGTGACCAGAATGTGGCTAGAATGCCGCCAACTGGCGGATGCTCAAATGCAGCTGCGGCGCGAAAGAACGCGATAACCATTTCGCGAGCTTTCCACCGCTGCCGCTGTCGCAGCTCTGTCGACTTCCAGAGCTGTTAACACTTTCAAGCCAATGGTTCTCACACCTAACAATCTGTCGGCGAGAGGGACCGCCTCAGAAATGTCGCAGCAACCGGTGCAAACCATTTCGGGCAGGCTTATACTGTTGATCAAGGCCGGCTATTGGCTGGCGCTGCTGATCATTGCAGCCATGGTGATGGCGTCCTTCATCCTTCTCCAGCAGATGATGGCTGACCAGCGGCACGACGATACGCTGCTCGATATTGTCGGCATGCAAAAGACGCTGTCGCAACGCATTGTCTTCCTTGCCAACGCGGCAGGTACTGCTTCGCGCAACCAACAACCGGCTCTGGTCACCGCATTCAAACAGGCCACGGCGGAGTTCGAGAGGAACTATGACCTTCTGCTCGAGCGGGTCGTCGCCGACCCGGCGTCACCGGCAAGGTTCGATCCGAAATCAGTCGAGAGCGTGCTTTTCGCCAAGCCGTTTCATCTCGACTACTTCTCGGTCGGGCTTATCGCCAACGGTCAACGCCTGGTTTCGGCGTTCGAATCACGACTCGGCATGGCCGATAATGGCGGCTACAAGGGCGGCGCCGAACGCGTCAACCTCGACGCTTCCATCGCCAATGCGACCCTGTCGGGCTACGCGGCACTCGGCCAGCGCATCAGCGCCCATGCCGATGCGCGATCGGAAACACTTCTCGATCTCCATCGAACGCTGTTCTACACCACCATCGGCGTCATCGTGCTGGTGGCACTTTTCATCTTCAGGCCGATGTCGAACGCCATTCTGCGCAAGACACACGAACTGATCGATGCCCGCAATTCGATGGCTTTCATCGCCGTGCATGACGGCCTTACCGGCCTGCACAATCGCATCTTCCTGACCGACCATTTCGATACGCTGATCAAGGGTGCACAGCGTCGGCGAGAGCGGCTTGCGGCGGTCCACCTCGACCTCGACCGGTTCAAGCAGATCAACGACACGCTTGGCCACGCCGCCGGCGACTATGTGCTGGTGGTGACGGCGCAGCGCATGCGCGATTCCTGCCGGGCATCGGATCTCTGCGTGCGTCTCGGCAGCGACGAGTTCGTAATGATCCTCAATGGTGCCGGCGGCACCGAGGACATCAACATGGTCGCCAGGCGCGTGCTGACGCAGATCAACGAACCGATCGTCTTTCAGGGCACGACCATCCTTCCAGGCGCCAGCGCCGGCGTCGCCGTCTATCCGGTCGACGCCGACAATGCGCAAGATCTGCTCGTCCATGCCGACCTCGCGCTCCACTCCGCCAAGAAGCAGAGCGGCAGTCTCTCATTCTTCTCCGAGGAATTGCGGCATGAACTCGATTACCGCAAGCAGCTCGAGCATGACATTAGGATCGCAATCGCGGAGAAGGCGTTCCAGGTCTATTTCCAGCCACAGGTTTCGTTGTCGAACGGTACGATCGGCGGCATCGAGGCGCTGGTTCGCTGGGAACATGCCGAGCGCGGCATGATCGCACCGGGCGAATTCATTCCCGTCGCCGAGAAATGCGGACTCATGCCTGCGATCGGCCGCATTGTCATCGCCAAGGCAATCAGCGAGGCGGCCGAGTGGAACCGCGCCGGCGTCGCCTTCGGACGGCTCGCGGTCAACGTATCCGGCAGCGAATTGCGTGAGCCCGATTTCGACGCCTTCCTCTTCGGCGTGCTGGAAAAAACTGGCCTGCCGCCACAAAAACTTTCGCTGGAAATCGTCGAATCCGTCATTCTCGACGACGAGAAGACCGGCATCGCGGCAAAGCTGCGGCACATCCGCGCCGCCGGTG
>NZ_RZSW01000656.1:0-2873 GCF_003997375.1 Mesorhizobium sp. M5C.F.Ca.IN.020.29.1.1
GCCAATGGCCGAACCTACGTATCGGTGAACCCGATGACGAAGGCCGCGGAGTAGCCGGTTCCGTACGAGAACACCGGCACCCATCTCGGGAACCGGTGTCTGGCCAAGCCAGGAAATGGATCAGGGGAGATGGGTTTCCATCTCCCCTTTTTCTTGTGCCTGGAGGACTGACATGGTTGCCGAAGCGGAAGACACAGACGGTAAAAGTTACGCGATAGATTGCCCGGTCCTGGTGACCGAGCGGCTGGTCCTGCGGGCGCCGCGCGAAAGCGATATCGAGCAACTGGTGGTGCTCGCCGACAACCGCCACGTCGCCGAAATGCTGGCCCGCATGCCCCACCCCTATGGCGAGGCCGAGGCACGCGCCTTCCTGGCGATGACGGCATCGCGCCGGGCCGGGATTGCCTATGCCTTAACGCTGGCCGGTACCGAAACCTTCGTCGGCTGCGCCGGCCTCAACACCACCGATCGCGGGCTGGAGCTCGGCTACTGGATCGGCGAGCCCTACTGGAAGCGCGGCTATGCGACGGAGGCCGCACATGCGCTCGTCGACCTCGCCTTTCAGAAGACGGCAATTCAGGTGCTGCATGCCTCGACGCGGGTCATCAATCCGGCCTCACGCCGGGTCATCCACAAATGCGGCTTCCAATATGCCGGCCAAGGCATGCTGAACTCGATCGTCGCCGGCCAGGTGCCGGTCGAGCGCTACCGCCTGGATCGCAGGACCTGGACCAGCCTGCGGAACTGGGTGCATTTCTAGGCATGTCGATATTCAGGTGAGGCCGGCCTGCGAATGGCGGTTTCCTGCGCTTCCGGTGCTCACGTACCCAAAGTACGCTCCGCTCCGGTTCTCGGAAGCCACCACTCTCGGCGCGGCCTGACCTGAATCTCAACACACTCAGCGCATTGCGCCGAAACCAAAGATTCGGACCGGGCATGAGGTCAAACCATCTCGACCCAGACCGGCAGGTGGTCCGAGCCGACCGCTTGCCGGTCGACCCAAAGGCGCTTCAGCGATTTGGCGAGCGAGGCGCTGGTGAAGACATAGTCGATGCGCTTGTAGCGGCTGGAGTCGTCAGGTCGCTTGGGGTCGATCCAGGAGACGAGATCGGCGCCTACGGCGGCAAGGCGCAGGGCCACATCTACGGCAAGGTCGGCGGTCATGGGTATGCCGAATTCGTGATCCAGGCGACCGGCGAGTTCAACATATTCCGGCGATCCGGCCAGCATGTTGAAGTCGCCCATGACGACGAAGGCTTCGGGATAGGGCAGGTCCGGCAGGCCGACCTCGGCAAGCCCCGACAGCGCGCCCCCCTCGATCGCATAGTTCAACAGACGCTGGCGCAGAAACCGGATCTGGCTGGCGCGTTCGACCGGGCTGCGATGGTCGAGATGGGTGGAATAGAAGCGGATGAAACCAAGCGGCGTCTCGATCAGCGCCTCCAGCGCGCCGCGCTGGAAATTCATCACTTCCAAACTGCGGCTGCGCGGCAAGAGGAGATTGCGCGACACATGAACGGGCGTTTTCGACAGCACCATGTTGCCGAGCTGAAAGGTGGTGGTGATGGCACGGCCGTTTTCCAGGCGCGAGCCGACATTGGCCTCGAAATTGCTGCCATAGACGGCGAAGTATTCGGGCAGCGCCTCGCCGAGCTCGGCCACCATGTCGCGGCCGCCATTGTGGGGGTTGTTGCGCGAGACCTCCTGCAGCGCGATCACGTCGGCGCCGCGCACGGCATCGGCGATGCGGCCGACATCGTAGCGGCCATCGAGGCCGACGCCGTAGTGAATGTTGTAGGTTACGAGCTTCATTGCGACTCCGGCCATGTTCATAAACAGCCTCGCCCTTCGCGCCGCCTTGGTTTAGAGCAGTGCCGAACGTTTAGAGCAATGCCGCAAGGCCACGAGCAGAAACTCAGCAATCCGATGAAATTTCTCGATCAAGCCAAGGTCTACATCCGCTCGGGCGACGGCGGCGCCGGTTCGTTGTCGTTCCGGCGCGAAAAGTTCATCGAGTTCGGCGGTCCGGACGGCGGCGACGGCGGCCGCGGCGGCGATGTCTGGGTGGAGGCGGTCGATGGGCTGAACACGCTGATCGACTATCGCTATCAGCAGCATTTCAAGGCCAAGACCGGTACGCACGGCATGGGCCGCAACATGACCGGCGCCAAAGGCGCCGACGTCACGCTGAAAGTGCCGGCGGGAACGCAGGTCTTTGCCGAGGACAACGAGACGCTGATCTGCGACCTGACAGTGGTTGGCCAGCGCTTCCTTTTGGCCAAGGGCGGCAATGGCGGCTTCGGCAACCAGCATTTCAAGACCTCGACCAACCAGGCGCCGCGCCGCGCCAATCCCGGCCAGCCGGGCGAAGAGCTCAACATCTGGCTCAGGCTCAAGCTGATTGCCGACGCCGGCCTGGTTGGCCTTCCCAATGCCGGCAAGTCGACCTTCTTGGCCGCCGTCACCGCGGCTAAGCCGAAGATTGCCGATTATCCCTTCACTACGTTGCATCCTGGCCTCGGTGTGGCCCGCATCGATGGGCGTGAGTTCGTCATCGCCGACGTTCCCGGCCTGATCGAAGGTGCGCATGAGGGCGTCGGCATCGGCGACCGTTTCCTCGGACATGTCGAACGCACGCGCGTCCTTCTGCACCTCGTCTCCGCGCAGGAAGAAAATCCGGGGAAGGCCTACAAGACCGTGCGCTCCGAACTCGACGCCTATGGCCATGGGCTGGTCGAGAAGGTCGAGATCGTAGCACTTTCCCAGGTCGACACGCTCGATGCCGACGCACGCAAGAAGAAGGTTGCTTCGCTGAAACGCGCCGCCGGCCGTGCGCCGATGCTGCTTTCGGCGGTCACCGGCGAGGGCTGTCT
>NZ_RZSW01000657.1:0-2862 GCF_003997375.1 Mesorhizobium sp. M5C.F.Ca.IN.020.29.1.1
TGGCTTTGCCGCCCTTCCCAGCGATGGCCGCTTTGATCTTCTGATGCGGCGGCTCAAGTCGTCCGCCTCCAGGAAACGTACACAGTCCGCTCCGCAAAAGCGCAGTTGGACGCCGACGGGAGGCTCCCTTACGGCTGACATAACCGCGGACGCGAAGCGCTTCACTTTGGCAATCAAGGCCAAAAGCTCCGAAGCGCGTGCGTTCGGTGATTATTTGTCGGAAAACCTCGACCGCCTTTACGAGGCCTTTCGGCAGGATTCGACGCAACTGAAAGAGGAACCGTAACCGCAAAAGAAAAAGGCCCCCGAAACGAGTTCCGGAAGCCCTTCTCCTAGATTGAGCACCTAGAGAATCGCACTTCCGCGAATCACAGTCAAGAGTCCCAGACGGGTCACGACGTCGTTTTCGGCGAGCTGATTTCTATTGCCTAGCGATAGGTGAGAGAAAATGCAGACGCACATCACAACGACGCCCTTCGGGCGGCGGCCGATGACGCTTGCCATGATGGCAAGCCAGGCCGTGGCGAACGCCATACCGGAAGGCGCACGCGTTCAGAAATGGCATGTCTTCAAATCCATTCGTGAGGCCAAGGATCTGATCGGCGCCACGGATCGCGCGCTGGCGATCCTCAACGCGCTTTTGTCCTTCCATCCGGACACGGAACTCTCGGCCGACGGCGAATTGATCGTATGGCCGTCGAACGAGCAGCTCATGGCCCGGGCGAACGGGATGCCGCCGACAACGCTGCGGCGTCATTTGGCCGTCCTGGTCGATTGCGGTCTCATCATCCGCCGCGACAGCCCGAACGGCAAACGCTTCGCACGGAAGGGCAGGGGCGGGCAGATCGAGCAGGCCTACGGCTTCGATCTGTCGCCGATCGTCGCGCGCGCCGAGGAGTTTGCCGAACTGGCAGAGACGGTTCAGGCCGAAAAGCGCGCCTATAAGGCCGTCAGGGAGCGCCTGACGCTTCTGCGCAGGGATATCGTGAAGATGATTGACGCCGGCATCGAGGAAGGCGTGCCGGGCAACTGGGGCAAGATGACCCAGGTCTATCAGGATATCATCGGCCGTCTCCCCAGGACAGCGCCACGGCAGCTCCTCGAGGACATCTGCGAGGATCTAGAGCTGCTCTGGATCGAAATCCGTGAGGCATTGGAATCTTTCACGAAAACACAGAATCCGGACGCCAATGAGTCCCGTTCTGGTCGCCACATACAGAATTCAAACCCAGACTCTCTATCTGAATCTAAAAACGGCTTAGGAGATAAGGAAGAAGCGGGCGGCAGCGCCGCGGAAAACCACAACCTGCACAGCTTGCCAAAGCGCGAGCTGCCCCTTGGGATCGTGCTGGACGCCTGCGCCAACTGGCGCGAGCTGACGAAGGATGCCGAAATCCGCAACTGGCGGGATTTTCTGGCGGCGGCGGAGGTCGCCCGGCCGATGCTGGGGGTCAGCCCGAGCGCCTGGCGGGAGGCCTGCGAGGTTATGGGTGAACGGCAGGCGGCGATCACCCTGGCGGCGATCTACCAGCGCGCCGAGCAGATCAACAATGCCGGCGGTTATCTGCGCAGCCTGACGGATCGGGCCCGCGACGGGAAATTCTCGGCCTGGCCGATGGTCATGGCGCTGTTGCGCGCCAAACTTGACGCCGATAAGACGGCCGCGCAGACCCGTGGCGGGCCGCCGGACGATGGCGATCGGGGGGAAGGCCGGCTCGAGGTCTCCGACGCGCTTCTCAGAAGTCTGCGCAGGCCGAGATCGTGATGCCGGACGGATCTGTGCACTCGAATTTCGGTCCCGCTTTTGGTGGAGCAGCCATTCGCGCGGTCCGAGCCGATGTCTCAGTCGCCGCCCATAAGACCGTCATACGCCTCGAGCAAGGCATCAACGATCGCCTGACCCAGCGCCTGTGCGGTCTCGCCGATTTGAGCCTCGTTTCCGCCGCGGGCGGCGGTGGCGAGGTCCGAACCGTGATCGGTCAGGATCGCATTGGCCCGATCGATCGCCCATTGCGCAAAATCGTCTCGGCTGTCGATGGTCCTGGTGTCCATCATGGAAGGGCGCTCCGGCGTTTACAAATTGTTTGGCCGAGTTGGGCTACGGTCAGGGTGCGCGATGGGTATTGCGTTCGCGCCAACTCAACCTTGCGTCTCAGGCCTCGCTGAGCAAGCCGTTGCGCTTCGCACGGTCGAGAAGGTTCTTGACCGATGAGGGCGCCCATTTTGTCCCGCCGCGGGGCGTGCGCTCGTGTAATCTTTCCAGCTGGATGGCGATTTCGCGCAGCGTAAGCTGCGGATTGGACGAATGGATTCCGGCAACCAGCGTCATCAGGCGATCCTCGGGCAGGCGAGGCGGAGATTTCCTCAGAAGCGCCGCGTCTGCCATGCCCTCGGCGACCATCCATTTGACGGCCCGACGCAATTGCTCCGGTGACCAGTCAAGCCCACGTTGCTGCAGAAACCGCGCGATGTCGTCCCAGCTGTGGTCCGGACGCATGCGCCTGACAGTCGGCAGCCATTGCTGGACGGCGGCCCGAACGCGGGCGCCATAGGCCGCTTTCTGGGCGCTCCTCATCCTGGCCAGCGCCTCCGGCCGGCGTTCGCGGATGCCCGGATTGCCCGGCATGCGCCCTTTTGCCTTGGCGGCCTTGATACCGGCTTTGGTGCGCTCGGAAATCAACGCACGCTCGAGCTGCGCCACGGCGCCGAGGACCTGCAGGGAGAACATGCCTTGTGGCGTCGTCGTGTCGATCGGATCTCTCAGCGAGCGGAAATGCGCGCGTTTTGCGGTCAGATCCTCGATCACCTCGAGTAGATGGCTGACCGAGCGGGCCAGGCGGTCGAGCCGGACGACGACAAGCG
>NZ_RZSW01000658.1:0-2858 GCF_003997375.1 Mesorhizobium sp. M5C.F.Ca.IN.020.29.1.1
CCGTTGATGATGTTCATCATCGGCACCGGAAGCACGTGCGCCTTGGTGCCGCCGACATAGCGGTAGAGTGGCAGGCCGGCCGCTTCCGCCGCAGCCTTGGCCACAGCCAGCGAGACGCCGAGGATAGCGTTGGCGCCGAGCCGGCTCTTGTTGGGCGTGCCGTCGAGTTCGATCATGGTCTGGTCGATGTGGATCTGGTTCTCGGCTTCCATACCGCCGATCGCCTCGAACAGCTCGCCATTGACGGTCTCTACCGCCCGCAGGACCCCCTTGCCGAGGTAGCGGGCGCCGCCGTCGCGCAGTTCGACGGCCTCATGCGCGCCGGTCGAGGCGCCGGAGGGCACCGCAGCGCGGCCCATCGAGCCATCTTCGAGGACGACGTCGACCTCAACGGTCGGGTTTCCGCGGCTGTCCAGGATTTCACGCCCGACAATGTCGATGATGGCAGTCATTGCGATGTCCCCGATTGATCTGACGAAGCGTCGGGCACGTCTTAGCCAAAGTGCTGCAAAACGCAATCGGGGCGTCCGCAAATATTGCCGCCACCTCCGCCACATCGATTCACGAAGCACAAATTGCTGTCATCATAAGTCATCTCAGTCATAAGTCTTGGCGGCATGCGGCTTTCTGGTTTATGCTCGCGCTGCGCGGGGCGAAACAGGAGGAGTTTCGCCATGTCTCAGTTGAGCGGTATTGTGAGTTTGTTCCTGATCGCGGCGGCGTTTTTGACGTCGTGTGACACTCAGCAGCCTCAACAGGGCGCGGTAGAGTTGTCGACCCTTGCGGCGGAGTAGATATTGCAAAAAGGCCCCCGGTCCAGCCGGGGGCCTTTTTGATTCCGGTAGAGCAAGGTCAATGCCAATAAGGCTCGACCTTGTAGTAACTGTATGAAGCATCACGCGCGGCCTCGCCGTCAGCCCCCGTCAATTCGTTGATCGAATAGGCGGGAGCCGCCTTCAGTTGCTCCTTCGTGAACGGCACGACGTAGCCGCCCTTGTCCTCGTCATAGTCGAGGCTCGCCCACGGAATGGCGTGGTACTTCTCGCCGATGCCAAGAAATCCGCCAAAGCCGATCACGGCAAACATGATTCCGTTCGACAACTTGTCGAGCATGACATCCTCGATGTCGCCGATGTGCGTGCCTTCCGTGTTATAAACCGATGTGCCGATAACCCGCGAAGCGGCGATGGCTTCGGTGTGTCCTGTCTGGGTTGTCATGGTGTGCTCCTCTTGTCGTTCACTTCAGGTTGGATAATGAGGAGAGGGCTGCGAAGGTTCCCGACTTTTATCCATGCGGCATGATCACTCAGCGAGGATAAAGGTAACCTTCATGTTGACGCGGTAGGCGGAGATCTTGCCGTCCTCGACGACGACTTTCTGATCCTGGATCCAGGCGCCTTCGACGTTCTTTAGGGTTTTGCGGCGCGCGCAATCCCCACTTCGATGGCGTCCTGAAAGCTCTTATTCGACGATGATGTGATTTCGGTGACGCGGGCGACGGACATGGCTTCCTCCTCCAGGCACTCGGGTTGCCTGGGCAGCGTACAACCCGCACGTGTTGACTACATGTTTAGGGGTCGGGACTTAGGGCCGGAGCCCTAAACTGCTCGGCCCTTGGCCACGCGATCGAATGCCATCAGCCTTTCAAGCAGCGCCCGAAGGTCCTTCAGCGGCACCATGTTGGGACCATCGGAGGGGGCATTGTCGGGATCCTGATGCGTCTCGATGAAGACGCCGGCGACACCGACCGCAACCGCAGCGCGCGCCAGCGTCTCGACGAAGCGCCGATCGCCACCCGAGGAGCCGCCCTGCCCGCCCGGCTGCTGCACCGAATGCGTGGCGTCGAAAATCACCGGCGCGCCGATCTCGGCCATGATCGGCAGGGCGCGCATATCGGACACCAGCGTGTTGTAGCCGAAAGACACGCCGCGCTCGGTGACCAGCACGTTGGCGTTTCCGGAACCGGTGATCTTGGCGACAACGTTCTTCATGTCCCACGGTGCGAGGAACTGGCCCTTCTTCACGTTGACGACCTTGCCGGTTCTTGCCGCCGCGATCAGCAGATCGGTCTGGCGGCTGAGGAAAGCCGGGATCTGCAGGATATCGACGTGCGGCGCCACAAGCGCGCACTGTTCCTCGGTGTGGATATCGGTCAGGATCGGCAGCGAAAACGCCTTGCGCAAATCGTCGAAGACGGGCAGCGCCGCGTCGAGCCCGGCGCCGCGCGTGCCGCCAAGCGAGGTGCGGTTGGCCTTGTCGTAACTGGTCTTGTAGACGAGGCCCAGCCCTAGCTTCCCGCTCAGCTCCTTCAGTGCGCCAGCCATGTCGAAGGCGTGCTGGCGCGATTCAAGCTGGCACGGGCCGGCAATCAGCGACAGCGGCGCGGTGTTGCCGAAGACGACGTTGCCGACGGTTACGGACGAATTGGGCTTGCTCATGCTTTCTCCCGGAAAATGAAGGCCGCACCCTGCCCGGATGCCGGCCGGACGACAATATCATCGCCGCGTATTTCGTGTTTGACGGAACTGGCTGCAAGCAGCTTGGCGACCGTGTCAGCGAAACGAACCGAAAAGACGATCCCCGCAAAGCGGAGTTCCGATGGCGCGCCGGCAGGTATGCCGAAGCGCGTCTCGAAAGCGACGGGGTCAAGCAGGGCCAAGGTTGCGTTCGGCAGGCCAAACGCAGTGTTGCTCCCCTGTCCGGTCGCCGGACTGCGCGTCGCGATCGAAATCAATCGGTGCTGTTTGGGTGGCTCGTTGCTGACCGCCACGACTTCGATGATGCCGGTTGCGCCATTGGGGTGGATCTGCAACGCGGTGCGGTCTACTTTCGGCGCATTGATCCGCTCACAGGCGAAC
>NZ_RZSW01000659.1:0-2852 GCF_003997375.1 Mesorhizobium sp. M5C.F.Ca.IN.020.29.1.1
CCGGAATCCGGCTCGGCGAGCGGCTGGAGAAGGATATGGTGGCGGTGAAGCTGAGCGAAGATTTGCAGATGGCCGCGGTGGCCGCCCCAGCCTATCTCGAGAACCGGACCATACCTCGTCATCCGCAGGAGCTGCATCAGCACCGCTGCATCAATTTCCAGTGGCCCGGTGGCGGCAACATCTATCGATGGGAGTTCGCGCGAGGCCAACGCGCTTTGGAAATAGCCGTCAACGGCGGTTTGACGGTCAACGACACGGAACTGATGATCAGGGCGGCCCTGGATGGGGTCGGCGTGGCCTACATGCTGGATTACCAAGTTCGGCCGTGGATCGAAGCCGGCAAGCTCATCCGTTTTCTCGAAGCCTGGTCGCCCCGATTTCCGGGCTTTTACCTATATCATACGAGCTCTCGGCAGGTTCCACCGGCCCTGCGCGCCTTCATCGATTTCCTGCTTGCCAGGCGATGACCCGCTTTAAAGCTTCGCCAGAAGCTCCGGTGTCGGCCAGCCGTCGACCGGCAAGCCTAGCCGCTTCTGCTCCTTGCGGATCGCCTCGCGGGTATTGGTGCCCAGGATGCCGTCGACCGTTCCCACGTCATAGCCTTTGGCCTCGAGCTTTGTCTGCAATGCCCTCATCTGATCGCCGTCGAGGCCGGGTTCGGGATTGCGCGGATCGAATTGCGGCGCACCCGCCAGCCGCGCGGCGAGATTTGCCGCGGTCAGCGCATAGGTGAAGGACTGGTTCCACTCGAGGTAGACGTCGAAATTGTCGTAGACGAGGAAAGCCGGCCCCTTGCGGCCCATGGGCAGCGCGAGGCCTGCCTTTAGGCCGTTGTCGACAAGCGGCGTGCCGTTGGGGTTGGTGACACCCCACTGAGCCCACTGCGTCAGCGGCAGCTTGTTGGTGCGGCCGGTCTGGTCCCATGGCATGTCCTCGGGCACGCGGACTTCCTCGATCCAGGGCTGGTCGCGTTTCCAGCCGCGCGACATGATCTTGTTGGCCGTGGTCATGATCACATCCGGCGCGCTGCTGCGCAGGTCGACCAGACCGTCGCCGTCGCCGTCGATGCCGCGGCCGAGATAGTCGGACGGCAGCATCTGTGTCTGGCCGATTTCCCCCGCCCAGGCGCCGGTGACATCGGCCGGCACGACGCCGCGATCGATGAGGGTCAGCAGCGGCGTGATCTGCGGGCGAAAGAGTTGCGGGCGGCGGCAGTCATGCGAGAGCGTGACCAGTGCGTTCAGCGTGTGGAAATCGCCCTGCACGGCGCCGAAATCGGTCTCCAGCGCCCAGAAGGCGGCGATGATCGGCGGCTGGACGCCGAATTCCTGGTCGGCGCGGGAAAAGACGTCGGCGTATTTTTTCAGATTGGCGGCGCCCTGCTTCAGCCGGTAAGCCGAAATCATCCGGTTCGAGAACTCGATGAAGGTCTGGGTAAAGACGCCCTGGGCGCGGTCGCGCGCCAGCACCTTTTTGTCGGCGGTGGCTTTTTCCAGCGCCTCAAGGCCGGCAGTGCCGACCCCGGCGTTCCTGGCCTCCGCCGCTACACCCTGCTTCCATGCCTCGAAATCGCCGCCGCATTGCTGTGCCACCGCCGGCGCCGCCGTAGCGGCCAGAAGCAGCGCCGCGAGAATTTCCAAGCGCAATCGCATCGCCATCCCCCAAGAAGATCACCAGCGGTTGCAAGCATCCTTCATTTGGCTGTGTCGAAAAGCAGGCGGCAGGCCCGCTGTCAACGGGTGTTCTGCCGCAGCCACTTGTTCCAGGCGGCTTCCGAGCCGTTGAACACGTTGATATCGGCCTTGCCGGGGATGCCCGGCACAATACCGGTTCCGGTGTACTGCCAGAAAGTGAACGGGTGACTGCCGTATCTCTTGCGCGGGTGGCCGGCCACCGAACGCAGCCAGTAGGGATAGCCACGGAAGGCCGATAGGCCGTTGTCGTCGAAGAAATCGATCGAGGTGTAGATGATCGGCTTCTTGCCATAGTGTTTTTCGACGATTTCGAGGAATGTGCTCATCTCGCTGCGCACCGTGGCCGCATCGGGCCGCAGCTTGCAGGTCGGCGATTGCGGGTTCCATTCCATGTCGAGAACCGGCGGCATCGCCGAACGGTCTTTGGGCACGTTCTTGATGAACCACCGCGCTTGCGTGGCGGCCGGCGTGCAAAAATAGTAGAAATGATAGGCCGCGCGGGGGATTCCTGAGGCTTTGGTGCGGCTCCAATGCTCGTTGAAATAATCGTCGAAGCGATCGCCGCCTTCCGTCGCCTTGATGAAAACGAAGGAAATGCCGCTGGCCCTGGCCGCCGGCCAATCGACCGAGGTCTGGTATTTCGAGACGTCGGTGCCGTGAACGGCATAGCTCCACGGCGCGCCGCTTTCCCACTTATGGGGGTCGGAGTCGTCAAAACGGGGTGCGCGCACCGTAACGGTCGGGGCGCTCGGCAGCGACGGCGCAAGATCGTCGACGGTCGAGCAGGCGCCCAGCAGCGTCAGCATGATGAAAGCCGCGAAACGGCGCATCGCTACTCCTGAACCGGTTTCAGCCGGCCGCTGATGGGTTGTTGCTGCAGGTGGGTCCCTCGACCATACCCCCAAGCGATCGCCCCACAGGACCGCTCCCATATTAAAGCGCGCGCTTCGACGCGCTTTAACCTTTGTTTTTTATGCATGTCGTTATCCCAAAACCGCTGCGCACTTTTGGGCGACACGCATCAATGATCGCCGATCATGGTTGATATTCCGTTGACGGCGCTCCACAGGAACCGCGTTTTTGCCGAAGCAATGGCGGCAAATCGATGGCATAAATGAGCGTCCGGGGCGAGTCGGAAAAATGCAGATTGTTCTGAGG
>NZ_RZSW01000065.1:0-17926 GCF_003997375.1 Mesorhizobium sp. M5C.F.Ca.IN.020.29.1.1
GCCTCGATCTGGTGATCGTGGGCGTCAGCGCCGACGGACGGCGCATGGTGATCCGCCTCGAGGCGAGCGACGCGCCCGCACAGTTGCGCGTGTTCGATCGAGGCAGGCGGCGCACGCTTCAGCTCTTCCCCGAGCGGGACGATCTTGAAGGCATGCCGCTGAGGCCGATGCTGCCCGTAGCGATACAGTCGAGGGATGGTCTGACGCTGCCCGCTTATGTCACCCTTCCGGCGGGCCGCGCTCGCCGCTCGCCGCTGGTTGTCGTCGTCCATGGCGGGCCTTACGACCGAGACGCGTGGGGCTTTTCGCCCCTGCATCAATGGTTGGCGAGCCGCGGCTATGCCGTACTGAGCGTCAATTTCCGCGGCTCGACCGGCTTCGGCAAAGCCTTCACCAATGCAGCTGATCGAGAGTGGGGCGGCCGCATGCAGGATGACCTGGACGATGGCGTGGCTTGGGCGGTGAAGGAGGGCATTGCCGATCCTGACCGGGTCGGGCTTTTTGGAGCTAGCTATGGCGGCTACGCCGCCCTGATGGCTGCGGCGAGGAGCCCCGATCTCTACAACTGCTTCATCGATATCTGCGGCCCTTCGGACCTTCTGTCCTTCATCGCGCGAATACCGCCTTACTGGCACAGCTGGTTTGCCATGATCCTACGCCGGCTGGCGGACCCCGCGACCATGGAGGGACGAAAATGGCTCCAGGAACGCTCGCCGCTTGTTCATGTCGAGCAAATGATCCGTCCGATGTTGATTGCGCAAGGACTGCGCGACGTTCGCGTCAGTCCTGCCGAGTCAAGGAACGTCGCGCACGCCCTGCTGCGAAGGAACGTGCCGGTGACCTTGGTCACTTTTCCCGATGAAGGCCATTTCTTGGTAGGCCAGCGCAATCGTATCGCTTTGATGGCCGTCGCGGAACAATTCCTGGCGTGTCATCTCGGTGGCTCACACGAGCTGTTGGGTGATGATCTGCAAGGGTCCAGTCTCACGGTCGAGATCGGCGGCGAGTGGCTAAGGCCGCTTTCCTAAATGCGCAAAACAGCTCGAAGCGTCTGGAACAACAGATGGCGATGTTCAGCCGCCGATCGTGTCGAGCGAGCCGATGAGCGCAGCGTAGAGGACCGCTTCCTCAACGCCGTCAACGTCAAGCAGATCGTTCATCTCGTCGTCGACGAAACCACCCACAGGACACACGCCAAGGCGAAGGGCGGTCGCCGCGAGGCAGATATTCTGCATGACGTGACCAGCTTCCAAGAGCGAAAAACGATAGGCCCGCTCACCGTATTTGATTTTGGAGCGGCCGAATACCGCCGTCAGGACGAAGACGGCCGCAGCGTTGTCGACCGCCTCGGGAATGAACACGGCCTGCTTTATCGATGCTAGGCAGTCCGCTCTGCCAAGTTCGCACAGGGCATGCGAGCGCGGATCGTAGTGATAGAGACCGGCTGGCAACTGCTCCACACGAGCGACTACCACATAGAGTTCGAGTGGATAGAGCCCGCCGCCTGACGGCACGCAGCGTCTCTGTCCCTTGTCCGGCGTGCCCAGCGCGTAAAACGCCAGGTCCGATACACACTGGAGATCAATCTCCTCACCCGAGTAGCTGCGCCCCGATCGACGCGCCGTCATGATATCCCAGATGCTATCTGTCTCAGCCGTGCGTGGATCGGGCAATGCAATGCGGGGAGCATAGATGTATCGCTTGAATCCCGACGGGGCGACGAGAGCAGATTGCGGGCTCTGCGCAATCCGCGGCGCGGATCGGCTGATCCTGCTGTTCTCATGAAACAGCTCCGAGATGGAGAACAGGTTGCGTTCACCTAGAAGCCGGCCTCGGATTTTGGCTATGTCAGTCCCATGAGGGTCGGGCATGAGTGACCTTTGCGAGATCGATTAGGGGAAAGGATGTGGGTGGAGGTTGATCTGCTTGCTCGCACGATCGGCATATTCGGCGCTGGTGGCGCGAACACTGATCCTGTGCAGGCCGCTGCCAAAATAGAGCGGCTGCGCACCTGGAATGATCGCGCGGAATACATGCAGCCCGCACTCTCTGATATCCGGGGAGGTCACATCGACTACAACGACCTCCAGCCCGGCGCGCGCAATGCGTTCGACACAATGCGTAATCGAATCGAGTATGTCGGTGGGCCAGTCATGGTCTTGCGGTATCTCGGTTTCACACGAAGAGGAGAGGACGAATTCGAAGGCCTGGCGGTTTTCCGGCAAGAGGGGCCATAGGACGTGCTCCTCGATCTGCGCAATGTCCTCAAGCGAGGGGTTGGGCAGATGCGTCCCTTTATCGACAAGGCTGTTCACCCATAACAAGCATTGCGCCAGTTCGGTGAGCGCACCAACGGCCGCGCGACTGGCGACCAGATTAGCGCATGAGGAAAACGTCGCGCCGGGCTTTCCGGCCATGGGCACATCGGAGACGGCAATATAGGCGGGAATCGCAAGATCGGTCGTGACGTCGAGCAAGGTGACGTGACCTTCGATCGGTCCGAAGCGGGCAAGCGTCTCCCGCACCACCTTTGGGGTCCGCGATTCGATGACGGTCTTCGGCGGACGACGGCTTTGAAGCCACATGAGCATCGCGGCGTCGCGCTCCACCACCTCGCAGATGGCCGAAAGGATCGCTTCCTCCGCCGTGTTGCCGCAGGCCAAACCCGTCGTGATCTGTTGCACCACCGGCATTTCTCCGGCGCGACTTATGTACGGTTGATAGACCGCGAATGCCGGAACGAGGATCGGCTGTTTGCGTGTGAGCGAGAAGCCCATGACCCAGCCGATCGTGTCATCGGGCCGCAGGGCGCAATAGCCGAAACCGGCCCGTGCCAACTGGACCTCGTCATACAACGAGAGCGACCAGGGTGAAACCGCAGTAGCCGACACGGCGCTGATGGGGCGATAAATGATCTGATCGTAGGGAACATAAGCGGCGGAATACCGTTCGACCGCCTCGCCGATCGCCCCGACAAGCGCCTGGTCGCGCACAAGTGACGTGGAGCCGCTGATCGGGCTTTCCGAGGGAAATCCGAAACGACTGTAGTCGCTGGACAGCGCTCCGCAACCAAATATCCTTGGCGAGTCGGGGGCGCATGGCGCCTCGTGCAGGATCTTTATGACCCCTGTCTCATCGTCGACAAGCCTGAGCGCCTTGCGCAGGGTATCCTCGATCGGCGATGCCAAGTGGTGGTGAAGCTGCATTCGCAACTCTCCGGATGCTGCCGTGCTCAGCCGACTGACCGCGTTTCGGTGGGGATGATGTCCCATATCTTGGTTGGTCTGCGGTCCCTTAATCGTGAGCATGCCGGGCATCTCGGCAGCTTCAGCACCTCATGGACGCTCCGTTCCATCGTCGGAAGGTCGATATTGATGATGCGCCCCGCCGCTGCCGAAAGATGCTCGCCGGCAAGGACGCGTAACAAGTCCAAGGCGACGAAATTCCCCACGATACCCGCGAAAGGAAGAAGGGACGGCCAGATGTCGCGTCTGCCGTTCAGTTCTTTCCAATGACGGTAGAGTGCCTCGTGATCTTCCGGATGATCCGCGTTGGCCCGACTGCGGGCTTCGAAGCACGCGAAACACGCGGTCTGGTTTGGAATGACGAACGGGCCGATGATGGCGCGTTGTCGATCGATCCTGGCCGAAACCCAAGGCACGCCATGTTTGATACACACTTCGTTCGCTCGGTCGTAGCCGCTCATCGACATGGTGTCGCTCAAGACCGCAACGACGCTTGCAGCCGCGACCGTCTCTTCCCAGCCTGCTGCGTCGTCGATAGTCGTCGGTATCGTCACGATGCGGCATGCGTATTGCTTGCGCAACAACAGTTCGGTCTTCTCTGCTTCCGACGCTTTGGCCTCTTCGGGGCCGCCCGATCGGGTCGAAAGCGTGGCGCCCTCGACAAGAACGAGCGTCCCGACGCCGGAGGCTGCGAGCATGGTGGCAACGATTTTGCCGACATCCCCAAGTCCCGTAACCACCACGGTCGATTGCGCCAGTCGTGTTGCCGCCTGACTGGCGCTCGCGCCGTATAGAGACCAGTACGCGCAGTCCTTGCTCGACAGCATGACCGCGTCATCTTCTCGTCCGTGCTGTGCCGCCTTGCCCAAGAAACCCTTCTGTTGGATCAGTGTCAGGAAGTCTTCGATCTCCGGCCGCAATGTCTCGTCGAATTTGGCCGCCAGGTCCTCAATCCCATGCCTTCCGTCGAGCAGCGGAAGAAGCAACGGAAGGACGACCGCAACGAAATCACCCGAGAGCATCACACTTCCCGTGAACGAGCGCAGGAGGACTTTTCCTTCCTCAACGGGAACGATGTCCACGCCATACTGTAGGCGGGGAAAGGACGGAATGGACAAAGGCTTGTTCATAGGTCACCGTGAACTGGACGGTCTTTTTTGAGCAAACTCTGACGCGCCGCTCGCGGACGGAAAGGGTGTCGAGTGACCGCCGCGGCGATCGCGGGAGGGCTCGTTGGGGTTGGAATGGAAGGCATCCCGGTCGAAGGGATGCCTTCACACGCCCGACGCACCCTATCTTGCGATCGTTTCGAGCAGTGCGCTCTTGGAGGAACTGGAGCAGTTTCCGATGATGTTGCAGCCGGAATCTGCGGCGCGTTCGCCTGCCCGTTGCAACTCGCGATAAACTTGAACCGCAATCAGATCGCCAGCGATTTCGGCGACCTGCTCCCGCTGTTCGACGCTCAGTTTCAGACTTGCAAGGCTCAATCTGTCAGCCATATTACGTCTCCCAAGTTACGAGATAAGTTTTGGCGTTAATCCAATGTTTCGTGCGAAGCCTCCCTTGGTTGTTGAGCGCGAAAGTAACGTCAGCCTCCCGGTTTTCGGCCACCCGGTTTCGACCCCGCGCGCTGAGCAGCGACGGCGGACAGTCGGCTTGGCGGTTCTCTTTTCCCGGGTGTCGCCGGTTTTCGATCGTCAAGATTCTCGCGCACGATCAGCGCGACCTCCTCATCAATGATTTGCGTCAGGACATCGACGAGCTTGTCGCCGCCAGGGCGACCAATCTCGATGGTCGAAAGGCTCTCCTCGACCAGTGCGCGTGTGCCGCTCATCCAATTGTCCTCCATCACAGCATGTCCTTGGAAGATGACGAACAATTGCCGATGATGTCGCAGCTTCCGTTGGAGCAGTTGCCGATAATCGAGCATCCCGCCACTTTCGCCAGATCGTTGCGGATTTGCAGCTCGCGGTAGACGTGGATTGCGATCAGATCGCTGGTGACCTCGGCCACTTTCTCGCGGTCCGTTGCCGATAGGCCCAGTTGTGACAGCATTCCAGGTGATCGTGTATCCGACATCGTTCCCTCCTCGGATAGTGACCGTACTGCACTAGATGTGCAGCACCGATTGCGCCCCGAATTCCTTCAAGCCTGCCAGTCTTGAATTGTCGGCCGGCCGCTCGCTTTCGGGAAGCGCGGCCAGATCGCTCACCAGCAGCTCCGCCCACTCGGCCGCCTTCTCGGCGTACTTCGGCGAAGACAGCATGAAATGGCATAGATGACACTGATCGCTGAAACGTTCCGGAATCTCGTTGTCAACGTCTTGCTGACGCAGGAAAGGCAGGAAAAACCCCGGCCCGACGGATTCCAGGACAGCGAGAAGCTTGTTCTGGTCCGATGCCTTCACGATCTCGCCAAGCGTGGAGCGATGCCCGCTTCCCATCCGCAGCGGCTCGGTAAAGCCCCCGGGTGAACAGCACGGATAGACATCGCCGGAAAGGTCGACTGCAAGCTTTTTGAAATGCTCCCGGCAGTTGCCTAATGGCCAAGTGAAATCCGCAGGAAATTCTTGTTGTTCCACCCTCGTCAAGGCGCGGCCAGCCGGCAAGCAGGGCATGACGACAAACCGCACCCTGTCTCCCAACTCATTGAATGCGCCACGGACGTCGTCAATCTCCGTAGTAGACGTTGAGACGATGTTCACGGTTACCTTCAGTCCGACACTCAGTGCTGTCTTTGCCGCGCCGAGAATCCTGCTCAGCGACAGGAATTCCTGATGGAACGGGCTGGTGCTGATGTTGACGGCGCCGAGCCCTGCATCCCTTAGCTCATCCAATTGCCCGCCCGCTCCTGGCGAGCCGCCCCAAAACCCGTTAGTGGTTACGGAGGACGTAAATCCGCAGGTGCGGGCGTAGGAGAAGATCTCTTTTAAGAGCTTAAGGTAGAGAAACGGCTCACCGCCGCTTACTCCGATTTCTCTGATCGACGGAATCTCCGCGGCTTCGTCGATCAACCGGGAGATCCGCTCGAACGATGCCGATTCCGAATTGGCGGGATGAGAATCGTTACAGCAGTGCCTGCACTTAATGTTGCACTTGGAGGTCAACAATAGCCCCAGGACTTCGGGGCACGCATGTGCGTGGCCGATGGTCATACGACTGGCTCCAACGGCAGGCGTGCCGTCAAGTTTCTAT
This sequence comes from Mesorhizobium sp. M5C.F.Ca.IN.020.29.1.1, assembly GCF_003997375.1. NCBI lineage: Bacteria > Pseudomonadati > Pseudomonadota > Alphaproteobacteria > Hyphomicrobiales > Phyllobacteriaceae > Mesorhizobium > Mesorhizobium sp. M5C.F.Ca.IN.020.29.1.1. The sequence continues at coordinate 6,440 of NZ_RZSW01000065.1, forward strand.
AACGATTTCGAAGGCGCATATGGCGTTGTATAATAACAACGTCAGTAATGAAAAATATGCCAAATTAAGGTACATGAACAGATTCGGATCAGCAATATTAGATAAATCTTGCCTAACGGTATGGTTTCGGAATCGTTAACTCTGAGATACGTTCAGAGCGACCGGTGGGTGAACGCTGAGACATGCAGTTAAGCGTCTGATCGGCTACCGAGAACGAGCAAGGCGCGCCATGTCCGCACGTCGGCCCCCTTGTAGTCCAACGGTCGGTTAGGCACAGTGGACGTTGCCTATCAGGCGCGTCCTGGCTGCCGCATAGGGCAGGCCGCGTGAACCGCTTCGATTTGGCTCACCGCACCCTGACACCTGCGCAGCCGCTGCTATGATTGATAGTTCACAGCGGCTAAGGACGCCATGTACTGCAACGAACGCGGCTGCTAGTTAATCCCGCCTATCAAAGATGGGCAGCAGATCGCCTAGCCAAGATATTTCGCACGTTCGAGACCTGAGATTGGCCATTACGTGCCGTGCGAACACCGCGGCTGTTCAAGGCGATGGATAGGCCGCGCAGGTTTGTAAATGCCGGACTGCTGGATGGAGGCGATGATCGGCAGCATGGCCTGGGCAAATCTGTAGCTTCCCTAATTGAGATTTTCCGGCCCTTGGCATCGGCTTCGCGGTGTTGGTCGGATCACCAAGTTTGCTACCCGTGTTCCTGCGCGAGGCGAGGGCGGCCTTCGTCCGTTCTGAGATCAGTCGCCGCTCCTTCCCGGCAAGTGCTGCGTACACTGCAGCATGAATCGGCATCAGCGCCGAGGTCGGCGACGATGAACGGACCCGCTGAACCATCAGCCCCGCAGTGAAGGCTACGTCACGCGACAGTCGATCGAGCTTGGCAACCATCATCGCGCATTTGATTGTCGGGCCAGGCGAGGCGGCTGCCATTGCGGCCGGCGATCCAACGTATCCGAGCCCATGTCAGTTTCGGCTTCGGCGAACTCTTGGACTATGCCAATGCCCTTGGCGTCAGCAAAGCGGGCGTTGCGCCTCAATGCCAAGGCCTGATCGACCCTGCCTTCGTATTGAGAGACTGGGAGGCGACGGCGTTCATGATACAAACCCTTGGTTTGCCATCGCAACCACCGTTTGCAGTGTGGTCGCCGCCCCACGCCGCGCAACGTACAGATCTGCGACTGCGGCGGTGAAACTTCGCCGACCCCTCCAGCATTACTGCGTGTCGGTTCAACACAAGGGGCATCATGATCTATATCGGGACGAGCAAGCTTCTTCTCGTTCTGGCGGCTACCGTGCCGGTCGCGGCTGCGGCAATCGCCGGCAATCTCGCTACCATTCCCAATGTACCGACATGGTACGCGCACCAGACCAAACCCTCTTTCATCCCACCGAATTGGATATTTGCCCCGGTGTGGACGACGCTGTACCTGATGATGGCCTATGCCTTCTATCGCGTGCTGAATGCCAATGTCGACTGGATCAGCTTTGCGGTGGCGATCTTTCTCATTCAGATCGCGCTGAACGCGGCCTGGTAGTGGGTGTTCTTTTCGTTCCACAGCCCGCGAGGTGGACTGGTCGTGATCGTGCTCCTTTGGCTTGCAGTCGTTCTGACAATCGTGGCGTTCTGGCAGATCGATCCCACGACCTCGATGCTGCTCTGGCCTTACCTGTTGTGGGTCAGCTTCGCGGCAGCATTGAACTGGGAAATCGACCGGCTCAACTGACGCTATTTTGGAATGTGCGACGGCCTTGCACTGAGGAGGCTTGGGGTGGATTCAGGCCCTAGTCGGTACGTGTCTCGGCCTGAAGAAAGCGGATCAGGGCTGCTCGATCCTCGGCATTGCTGATCGTCTGTTCAGGCATCTTGGTACCGGGGGTGTAGGCGTTCGGACCCAACTCGAACAGCGCCGACACTGTTTCCGGTGTCCAGACGATGTCCATTTTTCGGAAAGCGGGCGAATAGTGGTAACCCGGCACGGATGCTATTTTGCGCCCGAAAATGCCATGCAGCGTGGGCCCGGCTCGATGGCCGTCCTTCGGGTCGAGAGTATGGCAAGCTACGCAGGCGCGAAATACTTCCGCGTCCGGATTACCCGCGTATCTGGCCATCGGATCGGCCCTGCCGGCCGTAGCGGCTCCAAGGCGCTCGCCCGTCGCAATGTTCCATTCCCGCACCAGATGGTCGGCGCCGCCAGCCAGAAGCGTCTTGCCGCCAGCCGCGAACGCGAGCGACCATACCGCCACGCCGGATGTGTCGAGAGTGCGGATGGTGGAGAGGCTCATAGCGTCCAGCAACAGGATTCCATCACCGATGCCGGCGACTGCGAGATAGTTCGGGTCTGGCGTGGCGGCGAGCGCAATCACCGGTTTGCGTAAGGCCTGAACTTCCAACTGCACTTTGCCGCGCCGATCGAGCAACCGTACCCGCCCGTCCGCACCTCCGACGAACAGCCGGTCGCCGGGCGCTCTTATAAGCGTGTTGAGCGGCGTCGGCATGATCGCCCGAACCGGCGCCGCTCCAGCCTGGCTCGGCCAAAAGATGACTGTGGCGTCATAGCCGGCGCTGACGAGGGTTGCGTCCGCCAGGAAGGCGAGTGCATTGACGTTTGCGCCATGGCCTTCCAGGACGCGCGCTTTCCCACCAGCAAGGGGCCAGAGCCGGACGGTGGTGTCCCAGGACGCCGAAGCCAGCATCGATCCGTCGGGTGACAGTTCGAGGTCGGCGACAGGTCCGGTGTGACCCTGCAGAATGAGGGCCGGCTCGCCTCGACCGGTTTGCCAGATCGCGATGCGACCGTCCGCACCCGCACTGGCAAAGCGCCCGTTCGGCAGTGCGGCCACGGCACTTACCTCACCTTCATGAAAGAGCAGCACGTCGCGCGCTTCGCCGGTCTCCAGCGACCAGATGATCGCCTTGGTGTCAAAACTGCCGGTTGCCACCGTCTTTCCGTCCGGCGCCACGGAAATCGCCCGCACGGGACCGCCATGCCCGCGCAGTTCCGCGCCATGTGTCGTCCCGCCGGCGAGGAAAACAGCGGCGAGCAAATGCATTGCGAGCGTCTTATGCATTGCGCATCATACGTTTCCGTGTTCCGCTGGCCGGCAGCGCCTTCGCCGGAGAGCAGCATGCGATCGCAATCCGACCAGCCGCACCGTCCCAGCTATTAGAGGCAATCATATGACCCAAAACATGGAAACCGATCCCTTCAACGTGTCGATGCGCAAGTTCCTGAAGCAGGTCGGCGTAACCTCGCAGCAGGCAATCGAAAAGGCCGTGGCGGATGGGGGGCTGAAAGGGCAGGGGCGTCTGACTGTGAGGGCCGTGATTACGGCTGAACGCGCCGGTTTGCACCACGTCGTCGAAGGCGAAATCGACCTCGGCTGAATAGGATCAGCGGCGCGTCCGGCGCCCCATTGACATCCCACCTCAATTGAAGAAACGGACCTGCCCGGCCGGGCTCGTGTCATACCCCGTGAGTTCTGCGGCGCGCCGGGCGAAGCTGTCCTGAGCCATGAGGCGGATCAGCGCCTGGATCGAAGGCTGAAAATAGGTTCGCTGCCGCATCAGCAGATCGAAATTCTCCCACGCCAATGATACGAACTCCAGGCCGGCGGCGCGCGCGGCGGCGCGTGTGGCGATTCCGCAATCGGCCCTCCCGGTCCGGATCGCGGCTGCGAGATCAGGCCCTGTCAGGCATGGCGGCGCGAGCCGGTTCAAACGCTTCCGGCTGGCGCGGGCGACCAGGACATCCAGCAGCATTTGGGCTCCGGCCCCGGTCTGACGCACCGCCATTTTGGCGCCGCTTTCAAGGACATCGGCCAGGCTGTTGAGTGATCGGGGGTTGCCCGGCGGCAGCAGCAGCCCCTGTTCGCGCCGCGTGAAACCGATCAGCACCGCATCGTGCAGCCGCGGCATTGCGCGCGCGGCCTCCACATTGGGGTCGGCTGCATCATTGTGGTAATGTATCGCGGCAGCGGCGACTTCGCCACGCAAAAGACGCGCAACGCCGGCTCCCGTCCCCTCGGTCAGCGAGGCGAGGCCGGAGCCTGCCTGGCGAAGGCTCCATTCAAGCAGATCGTCCTGGCTGCCGCCGACTATGGGCGGCGGCTCGGGCGGAATCAGTCCCTCAGGATGCGACAATCCCGAGAGAACCCACCGGTCGAGTTCGTTACGCGGAAACAGCCACTTGCCCGTCACTTTGCTGCACGGGATCCTGTTTTTGGCGACCAGTTCGTAAAGCTTGCGTTCGCCCAGGCGCAAATAGTCTGAGGCTTCCGGAATCGTCAGCAAATCCATCCTGCAATATTATGCATATTCCTGCGCAATTTCAATTGTTTGACGAATGCGGAAAGAATGCAGCAGAATACAGGACGACGCGGCCCAGGTGAACGGGAATGTCGGAAGGCCTAAGTGCATGGCAGCTTATCGCGAGCGGTGACGCGACGCTGATCTCGATAGTGCGTCTTTCGCTAACCATCACTCTGGCCGCCGTTGCAATTGCAGCCGTCGTGGGACTGCCGCTCGGGGCGTTGCTGGCTCTGACGCGTTTTCCGGGACGTTCCGCGCTCGTGGTGCTTGTTAACGGCTTCATGGGCCTGCCGCCAGTTGTCGTCGGCCTGACCGTTTACCTGCTGTTATCCCGATCAGGGCCACTCGGCGAGTTCGGCCTGCTGTTCACATCGGCCGCCATGGTCATCGCGCAGGCGCTTCTCGTCCTGCCGATCATCGCAGCTCTGACGCGCCAGACCATCGAGGATTTGTGGCGCGAATATCGCGACGAACTGACAGCGATGGGCGTCGGCCCGACAGCCAGGGTGGTAACGCTCTTGTGGGACAGCCGTTTCAGCCTCATCACCGCAATGCTCGCCGGCTTCGGGCGGGCGGCCGCCGAAGTCGGCACAGTAATGATCGTCGGCGGCAACATAGAAGGCTTTACCCGAACCATGACGACCACGATCGCGCTCGAAACCTCAAAGGGAGACCTGCCGCTCGCGATGGGGCTCGGCATCATCCTGATCGGCCTCATTCTTGCCATCAATGCCGCTGCCTGGGGCCTGCGAACGTGGTCGGAGCAACGGCTGGCTTGATGATGCGTGCATCGCTTACCGACCTTCCTCTCATTCTGGACCGCGTCTCGCTCAGCGCAGGCGCCACGACTATGCTTGACCGCGTGAACCTGGCGATTACTCCCGGCGCGCCGACACTCGTGCTCGGTCCCAATGGGGCGGGCAAGACGTCACTGCTTCGGGTTTGCATGGGACTTGCCGCGCCTTCCGCAGGAACTGTGAGCTGGGGTGGGCGCACCGATCGCGGGCTAGGGCGCCGGGCAATGCTGCTCCAGAAACCGGTGATGCTGCGCCGCTCCGTCGCAGCCAACGTCGCCTACGGACTGGCGCAAGCTGGTTGTCGGCGCCATCGTCGCGCGGCACGCACCGAGGAACTTCTGGATCGTGTGGGCCTTCTGGGCCTGGCGGCGCGACCTGCGCGGCGCTTATCCAGCGGCGAGCAACAGCGCGTGGCGCTTGCCCGCGCACTGGCGCGCGAGCCCGAGATCCTGCTGCTCGATGAGCCCACCGCCAGTCTTGATCCCGCTGCTACGCGCCATGTCGAGGAGATCATCCTCATGGCCTCGCAATCGGGCACCAAGATCGTCATGGCTTCACACGATCTCGGGCAGGTGCGCCGGGTCGCGGCAGATGTCGTCTTCCTCGTTTGCGGCCGACTATGCGAGCACGCCAGCGTCGATGATTTTTTCGATCGCCCATCATCAGCAGAAGCTGCCGCCTTTATTCAAGGAGAGCTCGTCCTTTGACTGCGGAGACGGAGCTTCCAGTGTTCAACCATCGACTGTTTGCCGCAATTGCGATCATTTTGACTGCCCTCGGCTCCAGCGGCGCATTGGCCGGCGCGCAGGAGCGGTCGATCGTCGTGGCCTCGACGACCTCGACTCGGGACTCCGGCCTTTTCGATCACATACTGCCTTTGTTCGCCACAAAGACCGGTATCGATGTGAGGGTGGTCGCGCAGGGAACCGGCCAGGCCCTCGACGCCGGCCGCCGGGGAGACGCAGACGTGGTCTTGGTCCATGCCAGGGAGCAGGAGGAGAAATTCGTCCGGCAAGGTTTTGGCGTGAGACGCTTCGATGTGATGTACAATGATTTCGTCCTGATCGGGCCCAGAGGCGACCCGGCCGGCATCAAGGGTTCGCCGGATGTCGCTGCCGCCTTGACATCGATCCAGAGCAAGAAAGCTGTTTTCGTTTCCCGCGGTGACAAATCTGGAACCCACTTTGCAGAACTCGGACTCTGGAAGGCGGCAGGTGTCAATGTCGCGGCGATGAAGGAGCCCTGGTACAAGGAAATTGGGCAGGGCATGGGCGCTGCGCTCAACACAGCCAGCGCCATGAATGCCTATGTGCTTTCCGATCGCGCCACATGGCTGGCGTTCAAGAACCGCGGCGAACTGGAGATCCTGGTCGAAGGCGACGAAAGGCTGTTCAACCAGTACGGCGTCATGCTGGTGAATCCCGCGAGGCACGCGAGCGTCAAAGCTGAACCCGGCCAACGCTTCATAGATTGGCTGATCTCGCCTGAAGGACAGCAGGCGATTGCCGAATACCAAATTGACGGCCAGCAACTCTTTTTCTCGAACGCCGAGCAGCAGCGCTTCTGAAGTCGGTTGCAAAGCGGTTCGCACCTGCCCCATCATCGGATATAATGAGAATGCAGCCTTCCCTCGGCGCGCTGACCGGTCTCGAAGCGGCTCTCGCCGCACTCCTCGACGGGGTGGTACCGGTTGCGCCCACTCTTTTGCCGCTTTACCAGACGCTTGGAAAGATTGGGGCCGCTATGCCGCCCCTGGTACACGCGCAGCCCACCCACGACACGGCAAAGACAGATGGCTGGGCGTGTCGCGCGCTCGATCTTGCCGGTGCGTCGGCCTATTCGCCGCTGCCGCTGATGGCAATTCCGGTCTGGGTAGAGGCAGGCGTCGCCATGCCGGAGGGATGCGATTGCGTTCTCGATGCCGATCTCATCGATTGCAGCGGCCCGATGCCCCAGGCGCTCGGGGAAGCAGCGCCGGGCCAGGGCGTGCGACGCGCTGGCGAGGACATGGAGGCGGGCCGACCACTCATCATTGCAGGGCACAGGTTGTCGGCCGCGGACCTCCTCGCCCTGCGGAGTGTAGGGATTGGTGAAATTGCGGTGCGGGCACCGCAGTTGCGCCTGATCGATGTCGCCGCCCCGGCGAGCGATACTTTAACGGGGCATTTTATCGCCGACCTCGCAAGAGCCTCTGGCGCGACGGTGTTCGATATCGAAACGGTTACGCGCGACGCCAGATCCGTCGCCCAGGCCCTTGCGAGTGCAGCCGGCGATTTGATCATCCTGATTGGAGGTACTGGTGCGGGGCGCGCCGACGCAACAGCCGACGTGCTTGCCGCGCGTGGGGCGCTCATCGCCCACAACATAGCGCTGCAGCCCGGCCGAACCGCGGCGATCGGCCGGCTCGACGCGGTCCCGATAATTGCTCTGCCCGGAGCGCCCGATCAGGCCTTTGCCGCCTTTCTTGCGCTGGTTCAGCCGACCATCGATCGCCTGTCGGGCAGGAGCGCCCGGCAACAGACGGTCCTGGCACTGGAGCGAAAAATCTCCTCCACGGTCGGGCTGGCCGAGATCGTCCTCCTGAAGCAGGAACAAGACAGATGGGCCCCACTTGCGATAGGAGATTTTTCCCTGGACGCGATCCGCATGGCGGATGCATGGCTTGCTATTCCAGGCGGCAGTGAGGGGTGTGCTGCGGGAACAGCTGTCGGCGCCTTTGTGTTCGATGATCCCAGATGAGTAAGTCATGACCAGATCCACCCGCCAAGATACCGGCCAGGAGCAGTTCCTGACGGTCCTGTCGCGCGACGAGGCGCTCGCCCGTTTCGAGGCGGCGCTATTCCCGCGAACGATCCCGACCGAAGAACTGACGCTTGCGGATGCGCTTGGGCTGGCGCTTGCCGATGATGTCATGGCTCCTATCGACGTGCCTCCCTTCGACCGTTCGAACGTCGATGGTTTTGCCGTGCGCGCCGCCGACATGGCCACCGCGTCGGAGGCCCTTCCTGCCAGGCTCCTGCTCAACCACGAAACTATCGCATGCGGTGTTGCCCCGCAAATACCTGTGCTCGCAGGCACCGCCACCTCCATCTCGACGGGCGGTCCCGTGCCGCGCGGCGCCGATGCCATCGTCATGGTGGAGCACACTCAACCCACCGAAGGTGATGCCATCGAGGTCAGGCGCGGAGCCTCGCCCGGCCAGTTCATCTCGAATGCCGGATCCGATATTGCCCGCGGTGAGGTTCTGCTGCGTGCCGGAACGGTGATCGGCTCGCGAGAAATCGGCATGCTTGCCGCCTGCGGAATTGCGCTGGTGACGGTGGCGCGCAAGCTGCGCGTGGCGGTTTTGTCGACTGGCGACGAACTTGTCCAACCGGGCGACGCCCTGCGACCCGCCGGCATTTACGACGCCAATGGGGCAATCGTCAGCGCCGCGATAACTGAAAATGGCGGCGAGGCGAGCTTTCTCGGCGCGTATCCGGATGACGAAGCCAAGCTGGAAGCCGCCATGCGCGAGGCGCTAGCGGCCCATGAGGTGCTGATACTGTCGGGCGGGACGTCCAAGGGCGCCGGTGATGTCAGCCACCGCATCGTGAACCGTCTCGGCGCGCCCGGCATCGTTGCCCATGGCGTGGCGCTGAAGCCGGGAAAGCCGCTCTGTCTCGCCGTTTGCGACGGCAAACCGGTCGTCGTGCTGCCGGGATTTCCGACTTCGGCCATGTTCACTTTGCACGACATGATCGTACCTTTGCTGCGCCGCATGGCGGGCCTGCCGCCTCGGACCGAAGCGAAGGTCACGGCAAAGGTTCCGCTGCGCATTCCATCCGAACTCGGCCGCACGGAGTTCGTGATGGTATCGCTGGTCGAGGGTGATGAGGGGCTGGTCGCCTATCCCACCGGCAAGGGCTCGGGGGCGATAACCTCCTTTGCCCAGGCGGATGGCTTCATCAGCATCGAAGCTTTAGCCGACAATATGCCTGCCGGAAGCGAGGCTTCGGTCACGCTGTTCACACCGCACGTCCGTGTTCCCGATCTCGTGGTGATCGGCAGCAACTGCACGGGCCTGGATCTCGTCGTGGGCATTCTGTTTCGCGCCGGCCTGACGGTGCGGTCTATCGCGGTCGGGAGCCTGGGCGGCCTGGCCGCGGCTAAACGGAGCGAGTGCGATATCGCGCCCATCCACCTCTTCGACGCCAAGACGCAAAGCTACAATGCGCCGTTCCTGAGCGACGGCCTCGAACTCGTGGAGGGATGGCGGCGCATGCAGGGCATCGTCTACCGTCCAAGCGACATCCGCTTCCAGGGGGCCGACGCAGACGAGGCGGTGCGTGCCGCGCTCGCCGATCCAAATTGCATGATGGTCAACCGCAACCAGGGCTCGGGTACACGCATCCTGATGGACCAACTGCTTGGTCCGGCGCGTCCCGACGGATATTGGAACCAGCCCCGCTCGCACAATGCCGTCGCGGCGGCCGTGGCGCAGAACCGAGCAGACTGGGGCGTCACCATTGCGCCGGTGGCGCAATCAGCCGGGCTCGGTTTCATTGCGCTGAAGGAAGAGCATTATGATTTCGCGCTGGTCTCTGCCCGCAAAGAGCGACCCGCGGTGCAGGCCTTCCTTACCGCGCTCACTTCGCCTGAATTCAACGAGCGGATCGAGCGCATGGGTTTTACCCGGCCTGGCTAAGGTGCCAGAGCCGTTCGGCCTCGGCAAAATCTTCGACCGTGTTGACATTGAAGAATGGATCCACCGGCTTGGCCGGCCAGGACGCGGTGGCAACCTGGTAGCGAGCCGTCCAGAGGTCGATCTTGCGAATGCCCTCTTCGACGAGTGCATCGCGTAACTCATCGCGCATCGCCACTTGCCAGAGTCCGATGACAGGATGCGTCCGGCGCGCTGACATCGCCACCGCCAGATCCGCACCTTTCGCCAAGCGCGCCCGATGCAGCCGTTCGACGAGGTCGCGCGGCAAAAAAGGACAGTCCGCCGCGACGCTGACGATCCATTCGACGTCGGGCCTGTTCTCCTCAGCCCAATCGAGGCCCGCAAGCACGCCAGCGAGCGGCCCCGGATAGTTCTCGACCGGGTCGGCGACGACTGGAAGGCGAAAGCGGTCAAAGCGGGCAGGGTCGCCATTGGCGTTCAGCAAGAGCCCGTCGCATTGCGGGCCGAGGCGATCGAGGACACGATCGAGGATCGTGAGTCCGTCGATCCGACGCATGGATTTGTCGCCACCGCCCATGCGCCGGGCGAGCCCCCCGGCGAGAACGACGCCCAGGGTGGGCACCTTCTTATTCGCCATCGGCGGCTCCCTTGCGTCTGTGACGAGGTGCTTCCTCGTCGACGGAAGCGAGGTCCTGGTCGAAGACAATCCGATCCTCGCCAGACAGCACGGCGAACCGCTTGCCGCGCGCCCGGCCGACGAGCGTCAAGCCTGCCTGACGCGCCAAATCGACGCCCCAAGCGGTGAAACCCGAGCGTGAGACGAGGATCGGAATGCCCATTCGAACCGTCTTGATCGTCATTTCCGACGTCAGCCTGCCCGTCGTATAAAGGATCTTGTCGGCCGGATCGATGCCGTGGCGATACATCCAGCCGGCGATTTTGTCGACGGCATTGTGGCGCCCGACATCCTCCATATAACAGACCGGCGTTCCTTCCTTGCAAAGCACGCAACCATGAATCGCGCCCGCTTCAAGATAGAGCGACGGCGTCGTGTTGATCGTGCGGGTCATTTGGTAAAGCCAGGAGGTGTGCAGTACGGCGACCGGCAGAGCGGTATTTTCGAGCGCCTCGAGAAGATCGCCGAAAGCCGTACCCTGCGCGCAGCCTGAAGTCTGCGTCCGTTTCTTGAGCTTCTGCTCGTAATTGGTGTTGCGCTCGGTACGAACGATCACGACCTGCAGGTCGTCGTCATACTCGACTTCGGTTACGACGTCGTCGAATTTGAGCATGTTCTGATTGAGCAGGTAGCCCAGCGCCAGATATTCGGGATAATCGCTGATCGTCATCATCGTGACGATCTCCTGCGCGTTCAGATAGAGCGTCAGCGGGCGTTCAACGGGGACGCGGACTTGAATAGCGGCGCCCGTATGATCGATGCCGCTGACCTGTTCGGTCAATCGGATGTCCTCCGGACTCGGCATGATGATGGCGGGGTCTGGTCGGCTTTTCATCTGCTGCATGGCGCTCTCTTGAAAATTGCAATCCTGCTCGCCGGGGTGGATGCATTACCTTCAGCTTGACGTCTACTATATACCCTGTTCAAACGCAGGCCGGTCGACAAAAGCGCCTATAAGCGCAGACTGGCTTGCCGGATGGCGCCGAGCTGCCGGTTCGGCCAGATCCACAGAGGCTGAAGGCTCGAT
>NZ_RZSW01000660.1:0-2836 GCF_003997375.1 Mesorhizobium sp. M5C.F.Ca.IN.020.29.1.1
GAGAAACTGCCGGCGGTCGGCGATCGTCACATGCGCCGCAGGCTTCGAGCCGGAGACCGGCCCTTTTTTGAAGTCAGTCATTTTCTCCTCCTTGCGCTGGCAGCCTCCCAGCCAGCATTTCCGCATGTTCCATAAAAATTTTACGCGCGTCAACATTTAAAATGCTGTAAAGCGGCTTTCGAATCTGATCCGTTGCTGGTGCATTGGGTCAGCCAGAGCGTTGCGACGTCGGGAGGTGAAATAGAAAATGCGAGGAAAATCAGCAGCTAAGCTCGGCATTGGCGTTGTCGGGTGCGGCAACATCTCGATGACTTATTTACGCAATGCGGCTCTATTCGGTGAGGTGGAGCTGCGCGCCTGCGCCGACATATCGCCCGACATGGCGGCGCTGCGTGCGAGCGAATACGACATCCGGGCTCTCAGCGTCGATGCGCTCCTGGCCGATCCCGAGATCGACCTCGTCCTCAACCTGACCATCCCGGCGGCGCATTTCGACATTTCGTTTTCGGCGCTTTCGGCGGGAAAGCACGTCTTCACCGAAAAACCGCTGGCGACCTCGGCCAGCGACGGCCGGCGCCTTGTCACCGAGGCGGCGGAGCGCGGGCTGCTGCTGGGTTCGGCTCCGGATACTTTCCTCGGCGCCGCCGGACGGCGGGCACGCCGCCTCAGGGATGAGGGCGCAATCGGCCGCGCGGTGACCGGCACCGCCTTCATGATGGGGCGCGGCATGGAGCACTGGCATCCCAATCCGCAATTCTACTATCAGCCGGGCGGCGGACCGGTCTTTGACATGGGGCCCTATTACCTGACGATGCTTGTTAATTTGCTCGGGCCGGTGGCCCGCGTGATGGCGATGGCGACGCGAGGCCAGGAGGAGCGGCTGATCACTGCCGAAGGCCCCTATCGGAACACCAGCTTCAAGGTCGGCACACCGACCAACATCCTGTCGCTGCTGGAGTTCCGCTCGGGAGCCACCGTCACCTTCGGTGCCTCCTGGGATGTCTTCAGGCACTCTAACCATCCGATCGAGCTGCATGGGACCGAAGGCTCGCTCAGGCTGCCCGATCCGGACACGTTCGGCGGCACCGTCTCGCTGTCGGAACGTGGGGCCGACTGGGCCGACTTCCACAGTGAGAGCGAACTCTATGGCGCGCGCAACTGGCCCTATGCCGCGCCGGACCGAGCCAACTACCGAATGCTCGGCGTCGCCGACCTTTCGCGCGCACTGGCAACCGGAAGAAAGCCGCGTGCGTCCGGCGATCTTGCGCTGCATGTACTGGAGATTATGGAAGCGATTCTTGCTTCGGGAGCGAGCCGCGAGTCCGTCGCCGTCAACGCAACCGTCGATCAGCCGCAGCTCCTCCAGGAGGACGAAGCGGTTAGCCTGCTTGCCTGATATCGGAGCGCTTACGATGACGACATCGCTTTTGCCCTTGCTCGATCCGGAGGCCCGGCACGTGCTCGACCTCGACCGGCAGGCGGCTGCCCCGCCATTCGAAGCCGGCACGCCCGAAGAAGCGCGCCGCGCCTATAAGCAGGGCTTTCCGGCACTCCAGGGCGAGCGCGAGCCGGTCGGCTCACTAACCGAGCGCACCATCACCGGACCCGGCGGCCCGTTGACGCTCAGGATCTATCGCGGACACGGCGTGAGCGGGGCCGCTGCCCCGGCGCTGCTCTATCTGCATGGCGGCGGCTGGGTGATCGGCAATCTCGACTCCCATGACGAGATTTGCCGGTGGTTTGCCAATATGGCGGCCTGCGTAGTCGTCTCTCCCGATTACCGGCTGGCGCCGGAACACAAATTTCCGGCGGCCATCGAAGATTGCCGCGCCGCACCTTCCTTCATGCAAGATGGCGCGGGCGATCTCGGCATCGACGCGAGAAGGATCGCTGTCGCCGGCGACAGCGCCGGCGGCAATCTCGCTACAGTGCTTTGCCTGCTTATGCGCGGTGACGAGAACCCGCCGACCGCGCAACTGCTGTTCTATCCGAACACTGACGCCTCGCAGGCGGCGGACAGCTATCGCCGCTTTGCCGACGGTTATGGCCTGACGTCGGCAACCATGGCCTGGTTCCGCGACCACTATATCAACCATGGCGGCGATATCGACGACTGGCGCGTGTCGCCGCTCAGGGCCGCAAGCCTTGCCGGCGCAGCGCCGGCTTTTGTCGCAATCGCTGGTCATGACATTCTCGCCGACGAAGGCGAGGCCTATGCGAAGCGTCTGGAAGATGACGAGGTGCCGGTTGTCGTGCGGCGCTGGCCCGGCCAGATCCACGGGTTCGTCTCGATGGGCCGCCATGGTCCGGTGGCACGGCAAGCGGTTGGCGCGGCGGTTGCCGCATGGCGCGGCTTCGATCCTGTCTTTGGAAACGCTCAGGCCGACTGACGCATGACCAGCGTCGCGTCGAGACTGACCTTGGGGGAAACTGTCGCGTCGTCCTCGTCCAGCAAGGCCAGCAGCGTCTCCACGCTGCGTCCTGCCATCGAAGCGAAGTCCTGCGCCATGGTGGTGAGGGCAGGGCAGGTGTAGCGGCTCAGCGGATGGTCGTCATGGGCTGCGACCCGCAGGTCGCAATCGCCCCTGCGGCCGACCTTGCGGCCTTGCGAGTAGGCGGCGGCCATCACGCCGAAGGCGAGACGGTCGTTGGCGCACAGAATGGTCTTGCCCGGCAGGCCGCCACGGGCGAGCATCGCCTCCATCTGCTCGTAGCCGATCCGTTCGAAATCCCAGGTGTAGTCATCGGTATTGCCGATGATGGCAGGCTCATGTCCGAGCCGCTGCATGGCGCCGACATAGCTGTCCAGGCGTTCGCGCGAATTGTGGTTGACGTG